>CAZQLJ010000124.1:0-5533 GCA_964594085.1 uncultured Clostridium sp. | reverse complement strand
GGTCCTAAGGTGCTTGAGCACATGGTCGACGCGGTGCTCTGCTTCGAGGGCGAAAAGCTGCAGTCCTACCGAATAATCAGAGCCAATAAAAATCGTTTTGGCTCAACCAACGAGATCGGCGTGTTTGAAATGAGCGACAAAGGACTTATTGAGATTCCCAATCCTTCCGAAATGCTGCTATCGGGCAGACCGAAAAACACTCCCGGCAACTGCGCAGTATGCACCATCGAGGGCACTCGCCCGATTATCGCGGAGATACAAGCGCTCGTTTCCCCGACCTCATTCCCCGCACCGCGCCGCACCGCAAACGGCATCGACTATAACCGTCTGTGCCTCATAATCGCAGTGCTCGAAAAACGACTCGGTCTCAAATTCTATCAGAACGACGTCTATATGAACGTCATCGGAGGTCTCTACCTCAACGAGCCCGCAAGCGATGCCGCTATTGCCCTTGCGCTTATTTCCTCGCTCACTGACAAAGCGGTTCCCGACGAGCTTATCGCAATAGGTGAGCTTGGTCTTTCGGGCGAATGCCGTGCTGTATCAAATCTCGAACAAAGAGTCAAGGAAGCGGCACGACTCGGATTTACCAAAGCGGTCGTACCCGCAAAAAATATCGAAAAACGCAGTATTGACTCAAACATCGAGCTCATTCCCATACATAGCATATATGAGGCTATCAAGGTGTTGGTCAAGTCGGACTCATAAAAATCCGCACCACTCGAATACACTATTTGTGCCGCCACAAGCGGCGGAATGGAGAATATTATGAAAAAAATATCCCTTTTAACGCTTATTCTTGTTTTATCCCTCTGCTTACCCTCATTGGCGGCATGCAGTTACGGGGTAAATATTCCGGGATCTACCACAATCGATGAAACAACTGACATTGCGGAAATAACCGAGGATTCCGAAGCTACGACAACTATAGAAACAACCGCCTCGGAAACTACCACAGCTGCCGAAACCACAGAAAAGCATGAAACAACTACAAAGATCGAAACTACTGTAGAGTCAGAAACAACAGTAGAGTCCGAAACTTCTGTGGAACCCCAAGCTACTGCAGAATCCGAAACTACTGCGGAGACTGAAACCACCGTATCATCGGAAATCACCGAAACATCGGATGTAACTGTAACACCCGACGTCCCTGGTCTTCCCGATATAACTGAAGCACCCGACATTTCCAACGTCCCTGATGTGCCTGACATTCCCGATATTCCTGACGTTACCGATGCTCCTGAGGTCACAACTCCCCAGGAAACCCCTCCCGAGATCCCTGAGGACGAACCCAACGTAAGTAAGGGCTTGGAATTCACCTCAAACGGTAAAGGAACCTGTTATGTTAGCGGAATAGGTACTTGTACGGACACGGATATACTTATTCCCTCCAGATCCCCCGAAGGCTATCTTGTTATAGGAGTCTATGATTCAGCATTTGAAAATTGCTCAAGCCTCACCAGCGTTGCTTTCAGTAAAAACAGTCAGCTTACAAGCATTGGTTATAAAGCGTTTTATAATTGCTCCAACCTTACAAGTATAACCATTCCCAACAGTGTTACAACCATTTCTGTACTTGCATTCGCGGAATGTGACTCGCTCAAAAACGTATACTTCACGGGAACCTTAGAAGAATGGCTTAAAATAGACCGAATAGGCACAGGCTCCAGCCCTATGTGTAACGGTGCCGATCTGTATATTGACGAAGACCTCGTGAAAAACGTAGTTATACCCGACACAATAAAAAATATCGACGAATGCGCCTTTGACGGATGTACCTCACTTGAGAGCGTTACAATAAGCGACGGTGTCGAAAAAATATCAGCAGATGCATTTTATAACTGTCCATCTCTTGAAAAGATCACCCTGCCGAGTAGCTTGTCTGAGGTTGGCGGTAGTATACTTGTAAGCTTCGGAATAGGAACTTGCAAGGGCGCATTTGACAAGTGCAATAAGCTAACTAACGTGTATTATAGCGGTACTCTTGCCCAGTGGTGTAGCATCATCTTCCCATATACAGATTCCAACCCTCTTTGTAACGGTGCGAATCTTTATATCAACAACTCTCCCATCGTAGATCTTGTTATCCCGTCGGATATATCCAAGGTCGGAGATCTTGCGTTCTATAAATGCGCGTCGCTCAAGAGTGTCACCGTAAATACCGACGTCGGCATAAGATCATTTTTCGGATGCCCCTCTCTTGAAAGCGTTACTATATCGGGCGGAGAGATAAACTTGGGGCAGTATGCATTCGAGGCATGCCCTAAAATCGTCAACCTTACCTTTTCCAACGTTGAACCCAATATGGACGGTTGGACCTTCTATAACTGTACCGCGCTTGAAAACATATCCTTCATAAATGTCGATATGGTTATTGGTCCATTCGCATTTTCGGGCTGCTCTGCCATCCAGAGCCTAACGCTTCCCGATGGCGTGACCTACATTGCCAATAACGCATTCCAATATTGCACCTCTCTAAAAACCCTTGTCATAGGTGCCGGCGTAGAGACCATAGCTTGGGGTGCTTTCGATAAATGCTCTGCTCTTACCGATGTAACCATAGAAGAAGGAGTTAAAAGCATATACTCCTATGTCTTTCGCGATTGCACCTCACTTAAGACCATCACTATCCCGGATAGCGTGGAAGGTGGTCTCTCCTACACGTTCGAAAATTGTTCAACGCTTGAATCTATCACTATAGGCAAAGGCATCAAGGGATTTGACGCCTGCGCCTTCCTTGGCTGTACGAGCCTTAAGACCGTATATTACACTGGCACTCTTTCCGACTGGTGTAGGATCGATATTTTCGAAAGTGTCGCATCTGCTCCTTTGATCTACGGTGCTGACTTGTATATTGAAGGTGAACTTTTGGTGGACTTGGTTATCCCCTCGGATATAACGAGTATTGAGAGTGATGCCTTTAACGGATGTACATCAATTAAAAGCATCACCGTTCACGGCGGAGTTACGGATATTGGAGACTTCGCATTCGACTGTCCCTTCGTTGAAACCCTGATTGTTGAAGATGCTACGGGTATTTCTTGGTCGAACGCTTTATCAAGCGCAAGACAAAGCATCAAAGCTTTGCACGTTAAGAACGGCGAAATTAAAGATACTGCATTCTGGGGCTTCACCTCACTCGTCGATAACGTCACCTTAGAAAACGGAGTTACAAGTATTGGTGACGATGCGTTCCGTGGTTGCTCAAGTCTTACGAGCATTACCATACCCGATAGCGTTACAAGTATCGGCGAAGATGCATTCCATAATTGTCTGAATCTTATAAGCGTTACCTTCGGCGAAAACAGTCAACTCACAAGCATCAGTGACGATGCGTTCTACGGCTGTTACAAGCTGATAGAAGTAATAGATCATTCCTCGCTTGGTATTACCGCAGGATCTGCATCTCACGGCTACGTTGGATATTACGCCAAAGAGGTTCATAACGAAAAGAGCAAAATGGTAAATAGCAACGGATACTTGTTCTATACTGTTGCAGGAATCAACTATTTGCTTGGATACGTTGGAAATGATACCTCTCTCGTTCTCCCCGAGGATTACAACGGAGAAAATTATGAGATATATCAATGTGCATTCTACAGTTGCGACGGCATTACGAGTATAACTATACCCGACAGCGTTACAAACATTGGCTCTTATGCATTCTACGGTTGCTCAAACCTTGCGAGTATCAACATACCCGAGGGAATTGAAATGATTGGCAATTTGACGTTCTACAATTGCTATAGTCTTACGAGCATCACTATACCAAATACCGTTAAAGCCATTTTTGACAATGCATTCTACAATTGTTATAAACTTGCAGAAGTAATAAATCATTCCTCGCTCGATATTATCCCCGGCTATACTGCCCACGGATACGTTGGATATTATGCAAAAGAGGTTCATAACGGAGATAGCAAAAAAGTCAATAATAACGACTACTTGTTCTATACTTACGAAGGAATTAACTATTTGATCGGCTACGTAGGAGATGACACCTCTCTTGTTCTCCCCGAGAATTATAACGGCGAAAATTATGAAATATATCAATACGCTTTCTACAGGCACCCAAGTATCACGAGTATAACCATCCCCGCAGGTGTTACAAGCATTGGCGAGATGGCATTCGAATATTGCTCGAATCTTACAAACGTTTGCTTCGATGAAAATAGTCAGCTTACCAGCATTGGCGATAGGGCGTTCGGATATTGCTTAATGCTTGAGAGCGTTACATTCGGCAAAAACAGTCAACTTATAAGCGTTGGGGATAATGCATTCGAATACTCGGGACTCAAGAGCATTTCCTTCGGCGAAAACAGTCAGCTTGCGAGCATTGGAAATTATGCATTCTACAGATGCTACAATCTTGAAAGTATTTCCTTCGGCGAAAACAGTAAACTTGTAAACATCGGAGAATATGCGTTCTGCGATTGTGAGGAGCTTACTAGCATAGCTATTTCAGATAGCGTTACAAGCATTGGCTTGAGAGCATTCTCAGGTTGCGCAAGCCTTACAGACGTATACATTAGCGACATAGTAGCTTGGTGCAATATATCGTTTGATGGCTATAATGCAAATCCCTTGAGCTATTATGCGGACAATCTTTATTTAAACGGCGAGCTTGTAACCGATCTCGTTATACCAAACGGTGTTACAAAGATTGGAGATTATGCATTCTATAAATACGAAAGTCTTAAAAGCATAACGCTCCCCGACAGCCTTTTAATCATTGGCGATTATGCGCTATACTGGTGCACGGGTCTCACAAGTATAAATATTCCCCAAGGTGTTACAAGCATCGGCAATTATGCGTTTAAGTATTGTTATAAACTTACAACCGTTTACTACAAGGGAACCGAGGAAGAATGGGCATCTATCAGCATTAATGACTACAATGAATGTCTCACGGACGCCACCATAATTTACAATTACGGCTCTGAAGAATAATCGTATTATTACGCAAAGCGCGAGGCTTGGCCTCGCGCTTTTGACTTGCAAACGCCCTTCTCTTATAAAAAATAAAAAATGACTTTACAAAAGTCTTTTTTTATGATATCATATATATATGAATCACGTTACGTGAGTAACTCTGTTTTACAAGGGGGACATAATGAAAAAAACATCACTTTTGGCTCTTTTGCTTGTTGTAACTCTCTGCTTGCCTTTGACGGCATGCGGCGGCTCAATTGAAGAAGAAACAACAACAAATTACGAAACAACCGCGAAGGAGGAGACGACCGTGAAAGAAGAAACAACTGTGTCAGTTGAACAAACGACAAAATCCGAACAAACTACAGTTGATTTTGAGGAGACTTCTGATCCTGACGAAACCTCTACTTCGAACGGAGAAACCACGGTAAATACCGAAGAAACTTCGGATGAAACCGTCAAATCTCCCGAAACTACCGAAGCAACTGAAAAAACTGATGCTTCAGACATCACGGAGATTCCCGAATTACCCGATACTACACAGCCCCCGGAAGATTCCGAGATACCCGAAAATCCTGCGGACACCGAAGGACCTGCAGAC
>CAZQLJ010000123.1:0-5551 GCA_964594085.1 uncultured Clostridium sp. | reverse complement strand
ATTTTCAAATATAATTATTATATATCCCGCTACCTCATCGGATCACCCGTATTATAAGATAAAAATGCAAGAATATGCAGAATATTCGCATAAAGATACGTATATTTATGCAATTTTATGAAATATACACAAAAACTCGAAAACCCTTTTGCTGAAAAGGGTTAATTTCGTAGAAAGTGAAAAATAGGGGTTGACAAAAGCGATTTCTGGGTGTATAATGATGCAGTAATCAGCATTACGGCAATCCGTTAATGCGAATAAAAATTCACATCTTGCAGAAAAGAGGACAAAACCATGAAAAAAATTATCGCACTCGCACTTGTAGTACTTATGGCACTCAGCACCGTCGCAATGTTCGCATCCTGCGACAAGGGAGAGGATAGCTTATCCGCAGCTTATGACAAAGCAATAGCAGCAATCGACTACGATGCATCCAAATATACCGACACCCTCGTGGTAGCGATCTCCCCCGACTTCGCTCCCATGGAATTCTACGACACCGCAAAGTCCGGCGACGATGCGATAGTTGGTTTTGACGTTATCCTTGCTACCTACGTTGCAAAGGAGCTTGGCATGAAGCTTAAGCTCGACCCTATGTCCTTCGACGCTTGTATGGCGGCAGTTGCTTCGGGCAACGCAGACCTCGCTATCTCGGGCTTCTCCTGGACCGCAGAGCGTGCAGAGACCTTCCTCATTTCCGATTACTACGTAGCAGGTGAGAACGAGACCGAGCAGATCCTTATCACCACCAAGGCAAAGGCTGCAGAGTTCACCGAGGGTAAGACCGATTTCACAGGTCTCAAGATCGGTGCACAGGGCGGTTCTCTCCAGCAGCTTCTCGTTGAGGAGCAGCTCGTTACCAAGGGCGCAACTCTTGAGCTCTTCACCAGCATCAACGATGCGGCAGTAGCACTCTCCACGGGCGATATCGACGCACTTGCAGTTGCATACGGTAACGGCGAGGCACTTGTAAACGATACCATCGTTCTTTCCGACTACTACTTCCAGGTAGAAGAGAAGTACAAGAACAACGTGATCCTTCTCAACAAGGATGACGCAGAGCTTCTTGAAAAGGTTAACGCGGCACTTGCAAAGGCAATGGCGGCTGACCTCTATGACGGTTGGTACGAGGCTTGCCAGATCTACGCCGAGGTTAAGACTCTTGACGAGCTTGGTTACGACGACGAGGGTAACAAGATCACCGAGTAATTTATAAATTAATAGAGCTGCCGTGCTGTGTTTCGGTGCGGCAGCTCGTGTTTTGTGAATATAGAACGGAGTAAAATATGTATTTAATCACAATGTTCGAGGATATGGGTAAGATCTTCGTCAAATACTGGGATCTTTTTTTGATAAAAGGACTTACCGCAACCATACTTCTCTCACTTATGACGGTATTTTTCGGCACCGTTATCGGCGCACTGCTTGCGCTGGTCAAGATAAGCAAAATAAAGCCGCTGAAATGGCTGGTCAATGCTATCGTTGAGATAATTCGCGGCACACCTATGCTGCTTCAGCTTTACATAAGCACGTTCCTGATCCCCGTTATCATCCCCGCGATGAACGAGCTTGAAAACAAAAAGATACTTTGCATATCCTTCACCTTGATACTCAACAGCGCGGCATACGTTTCCGAGATCATTCGATCGGGAATTGAGGCGGTCGACAAGGGACAGACCGAGGCGGCAAGAAGCCTTGGACTTAACGGCACGACCACGATGATTCAGGTCGTTCTTCCGCAGGCGGTAAAGAATATTCTTCCCGCACTTGGCAATGAATTTATCACAGTCATCAAGGAGACCTCGCTTGCCTCGACGTTCTACGTCGGCGAGCTTATGACACAGTATCACGTAATCGTTGGAAAGACTCACAATTCGCTCCCGATCCTTATGATAATCGGTATCATTTATTTCGTGCTGAACTTTGTGCTTTCCAAGCTGCTCGGTGTGTTCGAAAGGAGAATGAAGGCGCATGCTTGACGTAAAAAACATATATAAAAATTTCGGAGACCTCAAGGTCCTCGAGGGTGTTTCCACGCAGATAGCAGAGGGCGAGGTGGTCGCTATTATCGGCGCTTCGGGCTCGGGTAAATCGACGCTTCTGCGCTGCATGAACCTGCTTGAGACTCCCACCTTTGGTGAGGTCTGGATGGACGGCAAGCTTCTGACTCCCGTCGACCCCTATCTTCACCCCGAGGTAATTATGGCATCCAATACCTACAAAAAGCTTACCGAGGCAGGTATGAGCTCGGAGGATGCAATCACAAAGATCAAATCTGAGGACATCATCAACGAGAAGTTTTCGACGGCGGAGGGTAAGGAATACCGCGCCGCGCTCAAGAAGATCTACGACGAAAACCATATAGATATCAATCTTGCCCGTCAGGATATGGGAATGGTCTTCCAGCAGTTCAATCTTTTCAATAATAAGAGCGTCCTTGAAAACGTAACACTTGCTCCTATGAAGACCCGCGCAAAGCAGATGATCAAGGCGGGAAAGAGCAAAAAAGAGGTGAAGGAATACTTCGACGGCAAGGCAATGGCTCTGCTTAACCGCATAGGACTTGAGGACAAGGCAAACGCATATCCGTCCACGCTTTCGGGCGGACAGAAGCAGAGAATAGCGATAGTCCGCGCGCTTGCGATGGAGCCCAAGGTAATGCTTTTCGACGAGCCGACGAGTGCACTCGATCCCGAGATGGTCGGAGAGGTTCTTGACGTTATGAAGGGACTTGCAAAAGAGGGAATGACAATGATCTGCGTAACTCACGAAATGGGCTTTGCACGTGAGGTCGCGGATAGAGTACTCTTTATGCACGAGGGGGTCATCGCGGAAAGCGGCACTCCCGATGAGATATTCAACAACCCCAAGCATCCCAAGCTTCAGCAATTCCTCGGCTGTGTGCTTTAAAATCAATATTGCCCGACCTGAAACGGTCGGGCATTTTTGCGCTTTGAGATTTAATAAAATTTCACCGTAAAAAGCCGAAAAACGAGCCTCTTTTCTGTTGACTTTTTCGAGTGTCGGTGGTATAATAATATGTGGTGTAATAATACTGTATTTATAAGTTTAAATAATTAACTCGGAGAAACGACGAAAATGACGGTTTTCATCAATAAAAAACACGGTCTTAAATTTAATATACCGGGAGAAAGAGACAAGGTGATAAGATTAACGTGCGTGCTGATCACGGCATTGCTCGCGATATCTGTTATCCTTGCTATTTTTTGTGCCGTGCTGTTTTTTCAGACCAAGCACGTGACTATCGAGGCGGGACAAGCTTTGAGCGCCGCCGATATTGCAAAAAACGAAGCCGCGGTGTTCGGCGATGACTTTGACCCCGATTGCGTGAATCACGCGGGAGTCTATCACTTCACGGTGATCTCTATGGGTGAGAAGATTGACGTAAGACTCGCGGTCAAGGATACAAAAGCCCCCAAGGTCACGGTCAAGGACGTCTGCACGGCGGTCGGATCTACGATCCCCGATCCCACGGAGTTCATAGACACGGTGTACGAGCCTGATTCATATACGGGCGAATACGTCAAAAAATTCTCTGAGATAAAGGCAATGGGCACCTACTCGGCAAGAGTCAGATTTACCGATGCTTCGGGCAACAAGACCGAGATATTTGACGTCAATATGACGATCATAGTCGACACCGAAGCGCCCGAAATTGAGGTCAAGTCGGACATCGTCACCTACGTCGGCGAGGCGATCTCCTACAAACAGAATATCACCGTCAAGGACAACTGCACGGGCGAGATAACCCTCACGGTAGACGACAGCGAGGTCGATCTCTCGGAGGCTGGAGAATACGAGGCATACGTCTACGCGACCGACGCGGTCGGCAACCAAAGTGACAAGGTCAAGGTCACCGTGCACGTCTACTCGGAGGAGATCACCGAGGAGCGACTCGACGAGCAGATCGCCGCCGCGGCGGACGATATCGGCATCACAGAGTCGATGACGGCAGAGCAGAAGTGCCGCGCGATCTACGAATATGTCTACGGCAGGATCTCCTACGTTTCCACCTCCGACAAAACAAGCTGGCAAAGGGCGGCGTACGAGGCGCTCTTCGTCTCGGGAAGCGGCGATTGCTATAGCTATTTCGCGGCGGCAAAGGCACTACTCGAATACTACGGAATAGAAAATCTTGACGTTCAGAGAACGCAGGGATATACCACCGACACGCACTATTGGAGTCTTGTGAATATCGGCACCGAGGATAGCCCTCGCTGGTATCACTTCGACTGCACGCATCTGCGCTCGGAATATAACCACTCGGGATGTCTGCTGACAGATAAGCAGGTAGATGCCTATAATAAGGTGCGAAAGTATTTCCGCCTCTATGACAAGGGCGCGTATCCTGCGATTGCCACAGAGATCATAACCCCGACCCCCGAGCTTGAAAATCTATATTGATTAAGGACACCGCGTGAAAGCTACTTCCATCTAATAGTGAGTTATATTTTTTCACGCACGAATTTTGCCTTTGCGGCAAAATTCATCGATTACTATTTGTTCCGCCGTTGGCGGCGGAATGGAGGTTAATATGTATCAGACAAATATTCTCGAATATCTTGAAAACACTGCGCCGAAATATCCCGACAAGGTCGCGTTTTCAGACGGAGTTGATAATATCACCTTCGGCGAGCTTCAGAGCATATCGAAGAGCGTCGGCAGCTTCCTTTTGTCAAAGGGATACAGACGTGAGAGCGTGGTCGTTCTGATGAACAAGCACCCCGACACGATCGCGGCGTTTATGGGCATCATATACGCGGGCTGCTTTTACGTCTGCCTTGACTCCGAAATGCCCCCACGCCGTATCGAGATGATATTTGAAAGCCTCAAGCCAAGGGCGGTCATTTACGATAAAAAGAACGAAAGAAATATCGCCAAGCTTCCCGATAGCGCCGAGAAATATCTCTACGACGATATCTGTGAGGCTCCGATCGATCAGATCGCACTCGGCGATGTGAGAGTAAGACAGCTCGACACCGACCCGATATACGTGGTCTTTACCTCGGGCTCAACGGGAGTTCCGAAGGGAGTCGCGGCGGCACATCGCTCGGTCATCGACTACACCGAAACGCTCTGCGAGGCGGTAGAGTTTGACCACGACACCGTGTACGCAAACCAGACCCCTCTGTATTTCGACGCACCGCTTAAAGAAATAATGCCAACCCTGAAGCTCGGCGCGACGACCTATTTCGTCCCCAAGCAGCTCTTTATGTTCCCGACGAAGCTCTGCGATTATCTCAACGAGCACAAGATCAACACGGTCTGCTGGGTAGTCTCGGCGCTCGTGATGATATCCTCGCTCGGCGCGCTCGAAAGCAATCCGCCTAAATATCTGACCAAGATCTGCTTTGGCAGTGAGGTATTCCCGATAAAGGAATATAAGCGCTGGAGAGAAGCCTTCCCGAATGCGACCTTTTTCAATCTCTACGGTCCGACCGAGGCGACGGGTATGTCGTGCTATTGGAGAGCTGACAGAGAGCTTGCCGAGGGCGAGCCGATCCCGATTGGAAAGCCCTTCAGAAACACC
>CAZQLJ010000122.1:0-5561 GCA_964594085.1 uncultured Clostridium sp. | reverse complement strand
AACGGGAGTAAGCGAAATACATCCCTTGAAAGCGTCCTTGCCAACAGTCTTTACGTTGCCAAGCGTGACCGAAGCAAGCGACTCGCAAAGCGCAAAGGTCGAGGGCTTTATTTCGGTCACCTTGTCGGGCATTACAACCGATTTAAGATCACGACAACCGTAAAACGCTTGCATACCAATGCTATTAACTCCCACTCCGAAATCAATAGCCTCAAGATTGTCACATCCAAAGAACGCGTCGTCACCGATTGCAGTCACCGAATCAGGCAGATCAATCGACTTAAGCGAGCGACAGCCGTAAAAAGCACGCACGCCAATGCTCTCTATTCCCTCTCCAAGTGTGAATTTCGCAATATAAGCACAGCTTGCAAATGCTCTGTCGGGGATCTCGTCACAACCGAACAAAGACACCTCGCGAAGACTCACAGGAACGAAATCATCGTTGTAATCAGCGCTCTCCGCACCGAAAATATACCCCAAAAAGCGATTGTCGTCGGCGGTCTCACCTATAAAGGAAAGCGACAGCGAATAGATCGAATTGCATCTGTAAAACGCACCGAATCCAATGCGCTCCGCGCCCTCAAGCGAGAGCGAAAAGAGCGACGAGCAATATCCGAACGCATAATTTCCAATCTCGGCAACCGAGCCGCCAAGCTCGGCATAAACGAGACCGAAACACTCGTAAAAAGCAAATTTCCCAATAGAAGCAACAGTTTCGGGAAGCACGACCGCGCAAAGCTTCTTGCAACCCGCAAAGGCATTGTCGGCAACCGACTCCGCTGCGCCGATTATAACGACCTCAAGAGTCGCAGGCACCTTGACCGTGTGGTATTCGTGGCTGTCAGCACCAAAAACGTAACCGAGATAAGCGTTTTCCCCACCGTCACCGATAAACGGCAGACGGAGAGTGACCAGCGCCGAAGCGCCATCAAAAGCGCCCTTGTCTATCGATCTCACGCTGTCGGGCACGTAGACCGCACGCACGGCAGTATTTGAAAATGAAGTCTCTCCAAGAGCCACCACGGCGGCTCCGCCTATCTTCTCGGGAATAACCACGATGTTGTCAGTGCCTATATACGAGGTTATCTTAACCTCGTTCTCGCCCACCGACTCAAATTCAAAGCAAGAAGCATCGCTCTCACCGTTCTGATTAAACGCCGAGCTGACCTTGCCCTTATATTCCTCATATTTGGCGGCATTAATTGCCACCTGCTCGCTCATACCGTCGGCGGCAACAAATTCCTCCTTGCCCTCCCATTCGCTCTCCTCTGCGGGCGCCTGAATACATCCAACGCACGCCAAAGCAAGACAAATGGCAAAGCAGACAATCAAAAATTTCTTCATTTTAACCTTCCACACGCTTTTTTTCGTCACCGTTCTCCTGCAGCTCCTTCTCCTCGCTTCCAACACGAACCGAGTGGTAGGCAATAAGCACCGCAAAAGGAATTATCTGTGCAAAGAACCACTCCGCACCGATATCCCAAAGAGTCTCTACCTCCTCGACCTCCTCTGCCGACACCTCTCCCTTTTTGAGAAGAACGTATCCGAGCATAGCCGTGTAAGTGAACGCCGCAACGACACAAGCAATAAAGACCTGCTCCTTGCGGCTATGCACGAGCACGTATTTTTCCTTGTTAGAATAAAATACCGCAATAACTAATGCAACCAGCGGAACGGGAAAAATCGCGGCTATATGTTCAAAAAGCCATTTTAGATTTGTGTATTCGCCCTCATCGGTCAGCTTTTGAACTAATTCGGGCACTCTTTCGCAATATAAGTAGAATGCTATGACGAGCAGAACGCACGCCACCACGATACACATAATTATCTGAAACGTATCGTGCTTGATATTTTTCTTATCTGCCATTGTTCGATCCTTTGTTTCTTATCAATTTTGTTTCTGCACGCTCTTATACTCGTCGTAAAAGCGATAATAAGGGCATCTGTTTGTATTTCTGCCGAGAAAATCTATCATTTCGTCCTCGTCAAGCGAGATCAAGCAGGTATATTCTTCCCATTCCTCGTCGTAGTCGTAAAACTCACAGGTCTCGCAGGTGCCGATCACTCGTTTTTTGTTGTCTGCCGTATTGTTCATCAGTTGTCACCCTTTAACACAAACGTATCGGGCAACAGCTCTCCAAGGGTCCTCATAACAGGCTTTTGCCCGTCAAAAAGAACGATCTTGAAGTCTGCGCCGCAGAATTCGGACATAAATTGGCGGCAAATTCCGCAAGGAGCACATATCTCCGCGATCTCGTCGCCGTGCGGCGCTCCCACGATAGCGATAGCCTCAAAATCACGCTTGCCCATACTGATCGCGGCTAAAAACGCAGACCTTTCAGCGCATATAGTTCCGCCAAACGAGGCGTTCTCCACGTTTGATCCACGAACGATCTGACCGTCGGAGCAAAGCAACGCCGCACCCACCGCAAAATGCGAATAGGGAGAGTGTGAGCATTTTCTCGCCTCAAGCGCTTCATTTATCAATTCTCTTTCATTTATCATGATCCGTAAACCTCGGGCACATACCCGAAGATCCTCCAAGCCTTATTTGTTCGAGCCCTCAATAAAGTAAGCCGCCTCTGTATCGGCGCAGTTGAGGAAAAACGCCAAGGGGAACATCTCGAGCGCCTTACCCACGTTTCCGGGGTCCTCGTTGCCCGAAAAGCCCATGTGATAGCGGATAGCGAATGCCTCGTCGCGCGTAAGTCTCATATATCCCGAAGCGATATACACGGACTTTTCTCCGTGACCGTAAGGCAGATTGTCCTCTATCGTATAGAAAGGCACGGATTCCCACTTGCCCTCGGGATTTTTGACGTTTCTGAAGCTGACCTTGTAAAAATTCACCTTGCAGATGTCGTGAAGCAACGCCGCGATAGCAATGCTCTCCTCGCTGTACTCTATACCGTAAGCTTCCTTGATCCTAGGACGCGAAAGAATATCGCAAAGGCAGTCGTAGACGTTAAGCGTGTGCTCAACCAATCCGCCCTCATAATTTCCGTGAAAACGAGTGGATGCGGGCGCGGTAAAAAAGTCACTGCCCTCGGAGCAAAGATATTCAAGCAGTCGGTCAGCACCGTCCCTTTTGATCTTTTCCTTGTAGATCGAAATAAATCTTTCTCTGTTGGTCATATTAACCCCTGTTCTGCCGCATTCGGCGGCACGGTTTTTAAAGAATTTCACCGAAATGGCAAAATTCTCATAAGCATAAAGCTCTACATTTTATATTTTAACAAAATAACGTAGATTTGTCAAGTCCGCCCCCAAAAATAGATACAAAAAACGCTCGCAAATAGCGCGAGCGTTTTTTGTTATTTAAAAAGTAAAATTATTCTGCGCTTTCCTCGGTCTTTTCAGCCTCGGGTGCAGCAGCAACGGTCTTGCAGTTGGGAATGCCCATAAACATCTCGTCCTTCTTAGCTGCAAACTCTTCGTCGGACATGCAAAGGATCTTGATACCCATAATGATACCCATGATCTCGTTGATAAAACTAATAACTCCACAGGTAACGATACCGAGAACGATACGCCAAACACCCGTCTTAACCTTTCCTGCCATAAAGCAAGGAACGCCTATCGAGTTAAAAATGATTGTCATAACGCCAAATAAAATTCTGTTTTCCATAAGAAAATCCTCCTTTTTGATGATAGATTAATTATATCACTCAAATGTAACCTTGTCAACAAAAAATCGACAAAAACCTTAATTTTTCGTCAAAATCAATACCCCTTTTTGCCGAAAACTGCCCTCCACAATAGTTTTCTCAAAAGATCTGCAGGGAAAACGAGCAAGGATAACAGAAAAGTCACCCCAAGCTCTGCAGCCGTCAACGGAGCTGTTCTCAACACCGCCCCGCCAAGATAAACAAACAGTATCTGTATGACCAGAACTGCGGCCATAATGCCGATAAACGCGCGGTTTTTCGTGATGTTTGCGAGCAATTTTATGCGATCGGTACGCGCGCAGAAGCAGTTGAATACCGAAGCGAAGATAAACAGAGCAAAAAATGCAGTTAAAAGATAGATGTTGTCTCCGGACGTACGAAAGCGAGAAGCGATCTCGGGAATTTTCAAAAACGCGATACACATGGCCACGGTAAATCCACCGCCAAAAACGATCTGATAGATCATATAGCCGTTCAAAATCGGCTCATCTCTCCTCTTGGGCTTCTCCTCCATGCAAGACGGGAGCGCGGGCTCGCCCGCAAAGGCAAGACCGCCAAGCGTATCCATAATTATGTTTATCCAAAGCATCTGTACCACGGTCACGGGCGCCTCATACCCCAGAAAAGGACAGATCATAGAAACTCCAACCGCACAGAAATTCATCATAAGCTGCAGAGTTATAAATTTGCGAATGCTCTTGAAAATATTGCGCCCGTAAAGCACCGCCTTGACGATGCTCGCAAGATTATTGTCGAGTATGATCACATCACCCGCGTCCTTCGCCACCTGCGTGCCGCTTCCCATAGCAAAGCCCACGTCGGCTCGCTTGAGCGCAGGCGCATCGTTGACTCCGTCGCCCGTCATTCCCGTAACCAGCTCAAGCTCCTGCGATATCCTGACAAGCCGACTCTTGTCAGCGGGCAGTGCGCGAGCAACTACCGCAAGCCGCGGCAAAAGCTCCTTTAACTGTGAATCCGAAAGATGAGAAAGCTCGCCGCCCGACAGCACAATGTCAACGCCTCCGCCAACAATTCCGCATTTTGATGCGATATATCTCGCCGTGTCCTTGTTATCTCCCGTGATCATCACAACGTGTATCCCCGCGCCCCGCAGAGCAGCGACCGATCGCGCCGCCTCCTTCCTTATCTTATCTTCAAGCGTGATAAGGCACAAAAGCCGCAGATCGCCAAATTCACCTCTCTCAAACCGTGCACCCATACAGTCCGATTCGGCCTCGGCTATCATCAAAACTCGCTTGCCCGAGCTCGTCAAGGTGCTGCAGAGCTGCTGAAAGCGAGAGCATGAAAATGGCATTCTTTCCCCGTTTTCACCGACACACGAGCGCACGTAAGGTATCAGACGCTCAGGCGCACCCTTGACGAAAAGCCGACGTTTTCTTCCCTGTGCCACAAGTGCCGCCGAAAATTTTCTCTCGCTGTCAAACGGAATGTTTTTGACCGTCTCGTATTCGGGAAGTTTCTTTTCCCTGCCGATAACAAAATTCATAATAGCTCTATCGGTCGAATTCCCTCCAATCGCAGTCCGTTTGCCACGCGAAATTCCTGCCGCGCTCGTCGTATTAGCGACCGCCGACAGCAAAAAATCCGAATATAATGCCGTCCTTGCAAGGCTACCAATGCCGTCGATCTCCTTGCCGTCTCCGAGAATGACCTGCCCGACCGAAAGCTTCCCTTCGGTAAGAGTGCCCGTCTTGTCGGTAAAAAGAATATTCATGCTCCCAGCCGACTCGATCCCAACAGGCTTTCGCACAAGAACGTTATCCTTTACCATCTTCTTGATATTTGACGATAACACCACCGCGATCATCATCGGAAGCCCTTCGGGGACGGCAACAACTATGACCGTCAACCCCAGCGTCAGCGCATGAAAAA
>CAZQLJ010000121.1:0-5593 GCA_964594085.1 uncultured Clostridium sp. | reverse complement strand
CCGCAAAGGTGAACGAAGGGGTCAACCTCGGGAGATGTGAGCCAAGCCTTGTAAGCGTAGAAGGAATCCTTCTTGTACTTACGGTCCATAGTAACAAGACCCTTGTGGTTCTGTCCGTTCTCGCCACCCTCTGCTCTTGCGTCAGCGCCGAAGTCAAACATATTCCATACGTGAGTAGCCCACATATACTTGCGGGTAAAGAGCTGCTTTATAAGCTCCTCGTGATAGAATGCCTGATATTCCTCGGTGTAGTCGCCCTGCTTGGGATCACTTGTGTGCCAGTTGAGAGCCTCACAGCCGTACTCGGAGCAACCAATCGGAATAGTGGGATGTGTAGCGTGGAACTTGTCGAACCAAGGACCGTTCATCGAGGTGTCGCCGCCGTACCAGCCGAAATAGTGGTTGTAGGAAACAACGTCGGGGATGAGCAGGTAAGGATCGTCCATCTTGCACATCGAAACCGCCGCGATAGTGGTCAAACGGGTCTTGTCCATCTCATGAACAAGATCGTTGAGGATGCGATGATTTTCAAGCAGATCCTCGTCAGAGCCGCCGATCGAGATCTCATTGGAAAGACCCCAAACTACGATAGAAGGATGGTTGTAGTTCTGCGCAACGAGCTCCTTCATCTGTGTGATCGTGTTCTCACGACCTGTGGGCATGTGCTTGGAAATATAGGGAATCTCTGCCCAGATAACGAGACCGCGCTCGTCACAGAGATCGTAGAAATACTGATCGTGCTGATAGTGAGCAAGGCGGATGGTGGTCGCACCGACCTCGCAGATGAGGTCTATATCCTCAACGTGATGCTCGGGGAGCAAAGCGTTACCAACGCCCCATCTGTCCTGATGGCGAGATACGCCTCGGAGGGGATATTCCTCACCGTTGAGGATAAATCCGTTGTCGGGGTCGATCCTGAAGGTACGGCAACCGAAGCGATTGCATACGTTGTCGATGATTTCTTCGCCCTCAACTATCTCAACCTCACAGCAGTAAAGGTAAGGATCCTTTCTACCGTGCCAGAGATGTACGTCCTTTATCTCAAGAGTAGCCTTTGTTTCGGTAGTCTCTGCCTTGCAGATCTCGTTTTCATCCTTGTCGTAAATAGTGTAAACGAGCTTCTGTCCGTCTGTAAGACCCTTTACGTATACCTCAACCTCAACCTTTGCATCCTTGCCCTCAATCTTGGGGGTGATCGCAAGTCCGGGTGCACCGTAATAATCGAGATCGAAGTGAGTCTTATTTACGCATATAAGATTGACGTCACGGTAGATACCGCCGTAGAATGTAAAGTCAGCCATCTGGGGATATACGGTCTCGTTTGCGGAGTTGTCAACAACGATAGCAATATCGGTAGTGTCCGTAAGCTTTTCTGTGAGATCAACTCTCCAGGTCGAGTAACCGCCGTCGTGATGCGCGAGCTTCTCGCCGCCAACGTATACGTCTGCGGAGGAGTTTGCGCCTCTGATCTCAAGATAGTAGCAGTCTGCCTCGGGCAAATCAGCCTTGTTAAGTGTTTTTACGTAAAGACACGAGCCACGGAAGTAGTCGTTTCCGCCGTCCTGACCGTCGATCGCGTTCCAGGAGTGGGGAAGGTTGATCTTCTCACCCTCACGGAGCGAGATGTCGGTAGTGTCCTTGATGAAAAGCCAATTTTCATTAAGATTTAGAATGTTTCTCACTTGGGTTCTCCTTGTTCTTTGTGTGATAACTTGTTTTTTAGCCTTAAATTAATTTGAAAACGCGTCCGACCGCTTTTGCGGTCGGACACTTAAAAAGTCAGATTGATTATTCCTCAACGGAAGCTTCAACAGGAGCCTCAGCGGGAGCTTCAACAGCTCTTCTTGCAGCAAGCTCTTCGTTCATCTTAGCAAGAGTCTTCTTGTCAAGGTTGTAGATAAGACCAAGACCGATGAAGAGCATAATGCCTGCGATAAGGAACATAATTGCAACGAGAGAACGAAGCTCAAGTGCGAAATCCCAACCGAGCCACTCAACGTTTATAGCGTTGAACTTGCCATTTACATCAGGAAGTCTGGTGTAGTTGCCGTTTGCATCAAGGGTTGCATTGTTAACGTAACCCATACCCTGCATAATTACCAGCGCAACTGCGGGACCAACACCCTGAGCGAGCTTACGGAAGAAGGAGTGGAGGGAATATACAACGCCTTCCTCACGGGTGCCTGTCTTCCACTCGTTGTAGTCAATAGCGTCACCCATCATAGCCCACGAAACAGTGGAGTAGATGCCGAGACCGAGAGACATAATAAGCTGAGCAACGATGTAAAGAACAAGGTCAAGACCGGTATTACCTTCGCTGATGGGAATGATTCCGAGAGGAGCAGCAAAGAGGACGACTGCGCCGAGAACGTAGCAAACAGAACCGATTATCGAGAGCTCCTTCTTGCCGTACTTGGTAACCATCTTACGTGCAAGAGGTGTGAAGATAACGATCGGGAGCATTGCGAACATAGAGATAAGACCGGAAATTTCGGGATTCTTGAAATAGATCTGGAAAGTAACCGATACTGCGAGGTTTGCGCCCTGCATACCAATGAACATACCCATAGCTGCGAGAGTTGCGCCGACAGCGGGGCGGTTCTTGATGAAGTTGCCCATAGCCTTGAATACGTTAAACTTGGGCTGATCCTCACTGACAGCAACGTCGGTGTCAACGCGGATCTCGGTATTCTTGATCATAAACTGGAAGCAAAGGAATCCAAGACCACCCATAACGAGAGCTGCAACGAATACCATAGGACCGTTGAGAGACTTGTCCTCGTTATAAATAAGGAAAGGAAGGATAACCATAGGAACCATGTTACCGATCATAGATCCGATAGATCTCCAAGCGGAGAGGGAAGCACGGTCAGCAGGCTCTTTGGAAATCAAGGAGAGGAGCGAACCGTAAGGAACGTTTGCAACGGTGTAGAATGCGTCCCAGATAACGTATCCTGCCGTAAAGATAATGATCTTTGCCCATTCGGGAGCGCCGGGAACGGGGATAAAGCAGAGGGCACCGCCTATGATAAGACCGATGGATCCTGCCCAGATGTACTGAAGGAATTTGTTTCTCTTGTATTTGTGCTTATCGGAGTCAACGATTGAACCAATAAGCGGGTCGTTGATTGCATCCCATACCTGAAGGATAACGATGAGTAACGAATACCATGCGCTAAGACCCATTACCTGAGTCCAGAAAAGGGGCATGATAGTGCCCTTGAGCGCAAAGCTCATGTTACATCCAAGGTCACCTGCAGCGTAGGCTATGCTGTCGCGTATGCCAAACTTACGCTTGCCGTTGGCGTCGAGTTGTTTTTCTTTTTTCATTTTGTCTTCCTCATTTCTGATTTTTTTAGGGGAATGCGAAGAATGTTCCCGTCCTCCAAGGGAACAGTAATAATATTACTATTTAAGTATAAAGTATTTTGCAAAACATCGTGAGTAATTTTTTTAACTTGTTTTGTATTTTTTTAATATCAACCAAAAAAACACTGTTGCATTTACACAAAATATATGGTACAATATAATGGGCGCTTGGGAAATATTGCGCAAAATGTACCAACTTTTATAGGAAAGGGGAACAGTAGTGATATACGAAAGAGAACTTGATTTTTTGTGCGACACTCTTCGCAAATGTCATATCTGTGCCTCTGTGGTCACTCCCCGCGATCCTATAAGCTCGGTAGTTGATCTCGAGTTGTACAGAATGCTCAACGCGCATATTGAATCCGATTGCTCGGTGCAAAAATATTTCGGCGATCTTGAGCCAAATACGATGTATAAGGTAACCAACGAATTTAAATTTTGCTACCTGTATTTTTTGATACCATCGTCGCCTGAACAAAGCAGAATACTTTTCATCGGTCCGTATCTTTCTCTCCCGCTTTCCTCGCGTGATCTTTTGGAGCTTGGAGAGAAGATAGGCGTATCACCAAAATCTCAACGATATCTCGAGGAATATTATATGAGTATTCCCGTAATACCCGAAGGGGATCGCATAATGGTGATGATAGCTACGATCTGTGAGCGTATTTGGGGAAGCGCCGCCTTTGCTATATTCGACGTAAATAAGTCATATATTCACCCCGAATCTCCGATAAGCGAGCCCGCCCACAGCGAAAGCTTCGACGATATTCTTATCAATATGAAGGCGATGGAAAAGCGATACGAGTTTGAAAACGAGATCATACAAGCCGTTTCACTCGGTCAGATCCATAAAGAGACCTTGTTCAGCTCAAGCTTTTCCGATAATCTTTTTGAAAAAAGAGTGGCTGACCCTGTCAGAAACGCGAAAAACTACGGAATAATAATGAACACTCTTTTACGCAAGGCGGCGGAGAGCGGAGGAGTTCATCCTATATATTTGGATAAGGTTTCTTCAGAGTTTGCACTGAAGATAGAGCAAATATCGTCACTGTCCGATAATGCCGCGCTTATGAAGGATATGTTCCGTTCATATTGCAGGCTTGTCCGTAAGCATTCTTTGCAAAAGTATTCACCCGTCGTCCAAAAGACGATACTTATGATAGATACCGATCTTTCCGCTGATCTGTCGCTCAGTACGCTGGCAAAGCATCAGGGATTAAGTTCGGGATATTTATCAACAATCTTTAAAAAAGAGACGGGTAAAACAGTGTCCGAATATATTAGGGACAAGCGTATACGCCACGCTACGCATCTTTTGAGCACGACTCATCTGCAAGTGCAGACTGTCGCGCTTCATTGCGGAATAATGGACGTGCAGTATTTCTCAAAGATATTTAAGAAGCAAACGGGGAAGACCCCAAAGGAATTCCGCGAATCAATACGTGATTAAAAAATGAAATAAATCAAGTTTTAAGGAGGCGATTTGTGTCTATGAAAATGACTTTCAGGTGGTACGGAGAAGGAAACGACCGTATAAAATTGTCCGATATAAAGCAAATACCGGGCGTAGAGGGTATCGTTTGGGCACTTCACCACAAAATGCCGGGAGAGGTATGGGAGATCGACGAGATAGCCGAGGTCAAACGTCAGCTTGACGAATACGGCTTCAATATGGATGTCGTAGAGTCGGTCAACGTCCACGACGATATCAAGATAGGTCTGCCCACGAGAGATAAGTATATCGAAAACTACAAAACGACTATCAAAAATCTCTCGCAGTTCGGCGTAAAGGTCATCTGCTATAACTTTATGCCGATATTCGACTGGACGAGAAGTAACCTTTTCCATCCCGTAGGCGACGGCTCTACCGCGCTCTTTTACGAGAAGAATATGATCCAGGACGACTACAACGCTATGGCGCAGTATATCCTTGACTTCACCGAAAAGTACAATATGTCTTTTCCGGGTTGGGAGCCCGAGAGAATGGCAAAGCTCGACGAGCTTTTCAAGGCATACGAGGGTATTACCCATGAAAAGCTTTGGGAAAACCTCAAGTACTTCCTCGAGGCTATTATGCCTACCTGCCATGAATGCGATGTCAAAATGGCTATCCATATGGACGATCCGCCATGGGATATTTTCGGCATTCCGCGTCTTCTCATAAATGAAGAAAACATCGACCGCTTCCTCAAGATGGTTGATGATCCGTACAACTGTCTCACTC
>CAZQLJ010000120.1:0-5593 GCA_964594085.1 uncultured Clostridium sp. | reverse complement strand
ACTCCAAGATAACCCTCGGCAGACGGAGCCTGTTTTCTCTTCTCCTTGCCCTCAACCTGCGGAATATAAAGCTGTATAAGCTTGTCCTTCGGTATAGCCGAGGTGATATGCGAGCGAATGACCTTGCCCGCACCGTCACTGTCGGTCATAACGATGATCTTGTCCTTTTCGGCAAGCTTTCTTATCAAAGCAAGCCTCTCGGAGTTTTTAAAGACCCCGAAGCCGTCGGTCTGTATCACGCAAGCCTCGGCAACCGACAGTATTTTTATTTTATCATATTTACCCTCAACGATTATAGGGTAGCTTATCTTCAGTTTTTCCATATATCAAACACCGCAAGCAAAACAGATCAGAACCAGCGCGCCAAGCACTATGCGATAAACACCAAACGGCGCAAAGCTGTGCTTCTTGACAAAATCCATCAAGAACTTTATAGCCACCATCGAAACGGCGAATGCAACAGCGCTCGCAACAGCTAAAACTGCCCACGCAAGTGGAGGTACTTGAACTCCCGACTCGCTTACGTAGTCGAAAAACCCGTATCCCTTGAGCAAGCTCGCGCCCGCCATGGCGGGTATGCCCATAAAGAAGGAAAATTCCGCCGCCGCAGAACGCGATATTCCAAGAGTCCTCGCTCCGAGTATAGTCGATCCCGATCTCGACGTACCGGGCACTATCGAAAGAACCTGAAAACAGCCGATAAGCGCCGCCTGACCGTATGATATATCCTCAACACAAGAGACCGTAGCGTTTTTCTTCGACTGCCACCTCTCGACAAGTATGAAAAGCACACCGTACACGATCAAAGCCACGGCAACCGTTACCGCATTGTAGATCCAGCCGTCAATGTCCTTTCCCGTAGCTTTTTCAAGCAGCTTATCGACCACTATGCCGACAAACGCCGCGGGAACGCTTGCTACAAGAACCTTGAACCATAAGACCCATGTCGCCTTCTTCTCTCCCGCGCTTTTCGAGAGAGCAAAGGGGTTGAGCTTGCCGAAAAACATCACGACAACGGCAAGGATCGCGCCAAGCTGAATGACCACCTCAAACATGCTCATATATTCATCTGCAAAGGTAGCGTCAAGCAATGGTGCCACGTTAAGCGACAAAAATTCATCGAGAAGAATCAAATGCCCCGTAGAGCTGACGGGTAGCCACTCGGTTATACCCTCTATCACTCCGAAAATTATCGCCTTCAATATTTCGATCATAAAGACTCTCCAAAAAAATTATTCTTCGCCGCCTGCTCTCATAATATCGCCCTCTTTAACCTCAAAGGGCACTCTACACCAAAAGATCATCGAGGGGTGAGGCGCGGACTCGGCAGCCGAGCCGTCGGCAAGATAGATCTCACCAACCTCAAATCCCCTGCCCACCTTCATAGGCGAGATCATCTCGGCTCTGTCCGAGATCTTGACCTTGTTGCGCTGAATGAAGCGATAAAGCCGTCCATTCTCGTTTTCAAGAGCAACTCCAAGGCTCGCTATGCGGCAAGCCTCTTCTTCATTATAATCGATAGCAGTGGCAAAATATGCCTTGTCGCGAATATATCCCGTCTGTGTGCCTAGCTGGGCGTTTTCCATCGGGTCGTCAAGATAATAGCCCGTGCAATACTCGCGGTGAGAAACGCTTTCAAGCTCGTTGTACCAACGGCTATCAAATATATATTCCTCGGGGTCGGCAAGATAAGCGTCGATCGCCATTCTGTAAGCGTTCGTGACCACAGAGGTGTAATATGCGCTCTTCATTCTTCCCTCGATCTTGAAGGAGTCGATTCCGCAAGCGATAAGCTCGGGAATGTGCTCGATCGTGCACATATCCTTCGACGACATAATAAACGTACCAAGCTCGGTCTGCTCGATCGGGATCGGCAGATCGGGACGCTTTTCCTCGTAAATTATGTAATTCCAACGACACGGCTGTGTGCATCTGCCGCGATTGGCATCTCTGCCCGTCATAAGATTGGAAAGCATACATCTGCCGCTGTAGGAAACGCACATTGAGCCGTGTACGAACGCCTCAAGCTCCACGTCCTCGGGGAGCGCGTCGCGAATCGCCTTGATCTCCTCAAAGCAAAGCTCACGCGCAAGCACGAGCCTCTTTGCACCAAGCGCGGCGTAAGCCTTTGCAGCTTCGGGGGAAACAATGCTCGCCTGTGTGGAGATGTGTATCTCGGCATCGGGCATGATCTCCCTGACCGTCGCCATAACGCCAAGGTCGGCAACTATGAACGCGTCGATCCCAGCACCGCTTATATCCGAAAGGAATTTACGCAGATCATCGTACTCGTTTCCGTGAGGCATAGTGTTAAGCGTAAGATAAAGCTTCTTGCCTCTTTCGTGTGTATATTTTACCGCCTCGTAAAGCTCCTCGACCGTAAAATTGTCTGCCGCCGAGCGCATACCAAAGCTCTGTCCCGCACAATATATAGCGTCAGCGCCGTAAAGCAAAGCCGCCTTCAGCTTTTCGAAGTTGCCCGCGGGGGAAAGCAATTCGGGTCTTTTTATGTTGTTTTTCATTTCCATACCGTCCAAATGTAAACATATATATGCAACTTATATTTTATCATAAATTGCGGCATCTGTCAACACCGATCAGGTTGCACAACCGATATCTTATCAAAAAAAGTGAGTCACAAGGATAGCAAAACACAGTTAAGCATCATTAACTCAATTTTGCAATTTTTCGTTAAGCTTGCTTAACACAGCTTCATTCAAGACCGTCGAGTTAAGCTCGCTTAACAAAACTAAAAAACCGAGGCAACTCTCAATGAGTTGCCTCGGTTGCGTTTTCAATTTATCAGACGCAAATAATAAAGAGCCACGCGAGAACCGCCGTGATCAGGGGATTGACAAATCCACCGCCTGCCATAAGCGCGGAAACTACCGCAATGGCGGCAAACACGAAAATGATCACGCCAAACACCTTGCATTTGATCTTCTTCATACCGATAAGACCGAAAATACCTGCAAGAAGCATAAGAACGCTGACCGTTGCCGAGATCAGTGCGGGAACGTTAAGCGCGATTATCGCCTTGATCGCCGAAATGGGCGCCATAATTCCCCAAATGATGTAAATGATACTGATAATAATTCTGAAAACGTTTTTTGTTGTTCTTTTCATTACCGTTTCCCTTCAAAATAAGGTCTAAAGCAATCGCTTCCCTTATATTATATATCATTTACCGCAATTTGTCAACAGAAAAATCACTTAAAAAGCCCTTGGATAGTCTCAAGTATCTTGAATCTTATTTTATACTTCGCCGAGCCCGTTTCGGTAATTATCTTGTATTGCTCACTCGTCAGTCCTGCAGACACAAACGCGTCCTCGTTCGACTTCGATGAATCATCGCTCGCCGCCGACAAACAGAGCGTCGGAAAAAGACAGCACCACCAGTTCTGCCCCTTGGCATCGCCAATGCCAACCTGTAAGGAAACGTATTCACCCTTGGGAAACGCACAGCTCTCGTAGGTCTTAGTCGGGTAATATTCCTCACCAATGGTGACCGTCACGTCGTAGTCAAAGCCCTCCGATCGCACGACCTCCTCGGCGGCAAGCTCGATCTCGTCCATTATCTCTCCGATAGCCGCTATCGCCTCGGATTGCGACGAACAATTCTCAACCGCTGGAGCAACCACCTCTAAAATTCGGTCACGAACTAAAAGCTTGAGCGCCTGATCCTCGTCGCTATCGGAGTTCGCAAGCACGTGCAAGCGCACGACGGTGTCGTAGATCTCCCCTTCCCCGTGCACGGGAAAAAGTCCCGCAATAAGCGCGAGTGTGAGAATCAAAAAAGTGCAAATAAGTAATTTTTTAGTAGAAGCCATTGTGTAACATCCTTTCTTTTCATTACGAAAAAATTATGCGCACACAATGGCTTCTTTATTCAAGGGATATTAAATTTTATCAAGCGTTTTGCTCGGGAAGCGCATTTTTGCGTCGTCTGCTCGAATCGGCAGGCTTTGCTGTAATGTCTCCCGCCTTCGTCAGCGCCCACTTTGTCATAACGGGACCGACGATCTCGTATACAAGAACTGCAAACAGAATAACGAAACGAACCACCGACGCGATCTCCGCACTCAAGATAGAATCCGCCGCGACCGTGCTGACCATACCAAGCGCAACTCCCGCCTGGGGGAACAGAGTGATGCCGAGATATTTGACTATATCGGGCGAGCATTTCATCATTTTAGCCGAGCTCATCGCGCCGAAATACTTACCGATACAACGCGCAATTATGTAAACAAGACCGATCAGTATAAATATCGGCTGTTTAAATACGCTCAGGTCAAGCTCCGCACCGCTGATAACGAAGAAAAGTATCAAAAGCGGCTTTGTCCAGCCGTCTGCTCTCGCCATCATCTCATCGGAGCATTCGCAGACGTTGCAGAATATAGTTCCGCACATCATACAAGTCAGAAGCGAGGAAAATCCGATATGTACACCGTTTATCGAAAGATTGTCAAGCTCGGTGACCGCAACCGTCGCGAAAACGAAGGTAATGACCAGACTCAAACGGTTACTGTTAGAATGGAAAAGCTTTTCAAGCTTCGAGAGAACAAAACCAAGCAACGCACCAACGAGCAAAGACACAACTATCTCGATAAGCGGCTCAACAACGATCGAGATCACGTTCGTCGTACCTCCGTCGATCGCCTTGGCAACTCCAAAGAGCACCGCGAAGATAACCAGACCGACCGCGTCGTCGAGCGCAACGATGGGAAGGAGCAGATCGGTCAAGGGACCCTTCGCCTTGTACTGACGAACGACCATCAGGGTCGCCGCAGGCGCAGTCGCCGTCGCGATCGCCGAAAGAATGAGCACCGCGGGGATGGGAAGATAATCTTTGCCCGTAACAGCGATCAAAACGTAGTGCAGACCGAACAATACCGCAATGCAGACCACCGTGGTCGCCACCGCCTGCAAAATGCCGATGATAGTCGCCTGCTTACCCGTCTTTTTAAGATCGGAAAGCTTAAATTCGCTACCGATAGAAAAAGCGATAAATCCAAGAGCTATGTCGCAAACTATTCCAAGCGCGTGAATATCCTTAAAATCCTTGTCGCCAAAGCCGAGATGATAGCCCCCGGGCAAAGTAAAGCTTCCAAGACAGAAGCAGCCGACGAGTATTCCCGCAATAAGATATCCCGTGACCGCAGGAAGCTTCAAAAGCTTGCATACACGAGACATAAGTAAGCCTGCCAGCGCGCAGACCGACAGACTAAGCAATATTTGAACTGTGGTGTTCATAAATGTATTCTCCAATTCAGCAAAAGCGACTTTCGCCGCATTTTGACATTATTTTTATCACCTTGTAATTATATGCCCGCAAGCAAATTTTGTCAATATGCAATCTGTACAATTAAACAACGTTTTTTACAACTTTATTCAACAATAAAGCAATTATTGTCAAAAATCGCGCCTTAAGCGCGAACGGAAATCTTTTTTCAAAATCGCAAAAAGCACTTGACAACGACACGGCTTTTTGATATAATAACATAGTTGAATATTGGGATGTCGCCAAGCGGTAAGGCACTAGACTTTGACTCTAGCATTCGTCAGTTCAAATCTGGCCATCCCAGCCACAAAA
>CAZQLJ010000119.1:0-5698 GCA_964594085.1 uncultured Clostridium sp. | reverse complement strand
TTGGTCGAAGCCCGCGCAGGGCTACTATCGCAGTACCGACAAGACTGCCGCGCGAAACAATATGACGTTGCTTGGTGAGGCAGGAGTTGATTTCATCATCCTCGACTACACCAATGCCAACGACGGCTACGTTGAGAACGAAAAAATGGGCGAGCGTTGGGCGTTTGCTCCTCTGCGAACGCTTTGCGAGGTCATCACCGAGATGAGAGCCGAGGGCAAGAAAACGCCCTATATCGTGCTCTGGTGCGGCAAGTCGGACGGACCTTTGATCAACGCGTTTTACGAGAAATTCTATACCGTGGAGGAGTGGGCGGATTGCTTCGTTTATTGGGACGGAAAGCCCTTTATGATCACCACGGCGGACACCGAGCTCTTTCCACGCCCCGATCTTTTCACGATCCGCAAAATGTGGGGATTGACGAGTGACGATTGCTGGAAATTCTTAAGCGTCAATAACCGATCAAACGGCTATTACGTCAAGGACGGCGAGTATGAGCAGATCAGCGTTGCAGTTGCAACACAGGAGACCTATATGTCCGCACCGACCGCGCACGGACGTGACGGAGGAAGGTTCTTTTATAAGCAGTGGAAAAATGCCTTTGCCGTGCACCCCAAGGTCGTGACGGTCACGTGGTGGAATGAGTGGGCGGCGCAGAGATTTATAGTGGACGGCGAGACCGCATTCGTCGATAACTACACGCAGGAATACAGCCGCGACATCGAGCCTATGGAGGGAGGTCACGGCGACCTGTATTATCAGTGGCTGAAGCAATATATTGCCGCGTATAAGTCGGGTGGGGAATGCCCCGAGCTTTACATGGAATAAATAAAGGTGATTGAATGATAAAAACTGAATTTGGAATTATTGATGATTTTAATAAAAAGAACGATTATACCGGATATTATCCTGACAAATATAATTGTGTGGCTATCGACGATGACCTATACATCAGCTCTTGGTGGGAGGCGCTCTCACACATAGACACATTGAACGTGTACAAAAAAGGCGTTTTGCAATCTCAAAAGGCATTATCTCGTTGGGGAATCACGATTATTCCACCTTCTTCGTTGCCTGCATTTTTGGACATTGTAAAGTCAGATAAAAGAATTAAGAAGGATAAAAGCCTTATTGCTTTGTCAGGACTTGTTCAGAAGGCAATTGCCGACAACAAATATATGATACATTACGGAGTATAGTATTAAAAAAGGTCGCTATAGATTAATGAATCTATGGCGATCTTTTTTGTAGGTGGAGCTGATGTGACTTAGAACATTGTTTTGCGCGACAAGCGCATCTGTATCAAAGTCAATTTACGCGCAAAACGAGCAAACGCTTCGTGTTTACGGTGTTCTTCGTCGATAACAAACACTAAAAAAGGAACTCGTCGGATAAACCGACAAGTTCCTTTTTTGGAGCTGGTGATGTGACTCGAACACACGACCTGCTGATTACGAATCAGCTGCACTGCCAACTGTGCTACACCAGCGACTCAAATATTATACCACAATCTTTTCTTTTTTGCAATAGCTTTTCAAAAAATAATTCAAATATTTTTTGCCCTCGAAAAACTCACTCGGAGAGATAAATAATGGCACAAAATACACCAATTTATATGAAAAGTTTTTGAAGAGGGATAGGGGTTTGGGGGAAGGGAGAAAACTTTTTCCAAAAAGTTTCTTCCTTCCCCCAAATTCTCTATCTTTTATCTCTGAATTCTACCCGAGCCGTCGCCGCCTGCGAGCTTTTCGACCTCTGCAACGGTGACCATATTATAGTCGCCCTCGATAGAGTGCTTGAGTGCCGAAGCCGCAACTGCGAACTCAACTGCGCCCTGGGTGGTCTTGCCGTTCATAAGCGAGTAGATAAGACCGCCGCCGAAGCTGTCGCCGCCGCCCACGCGGTCGATGATGTGGAGTTCGTACTTCTTGGAGAAGCAGTACTCGTCGTCAGAGACGTTGTAGAGCATAGCCGACCAGCCGTTGTCAAACGCGCTGTGGCTCTCGCGGAGCGTGATCGCAACGTACTCAAAGCCGAACTTGTCAGCAAGCTGCTTTGCAACAGACTTGTAGCCCTCGTGGTTGAGCTTGCCGCCGTAAATGTCGGTAGCTTCAGCCTCGATTCCAAAAACGTCCTTTGCGTCCTCCTCGTTGGAGATGCAAACGTCAACGTATTGGCAGAGCTCGGTCATAGCCTCTCTCGCCTCTGCTCTCGTCCAGAGCTTGCCGCGGTAGTTGAGGTCGCAGGAGATCTTAAGACCCTTTGCCTTTGCCGCCTTGCAGGCATCCTTGCAGATCTCGACAACGTTAGCGCCGAGCGCGGGAGTAATGCCTGTGAAGTGGAACCACTCCGCACCGTCAAAGATCGCATCCCAATCGAAGTCCTCACGGGTAGCCTTTGCGATAGCGGAGTTTGCGCGGTCGTAAATGCAGACCGAGCCTCTCTGCGATGCGCCCTTTTCGTTGAAGTAGATACCAACTCTTTCGCCGCCGCGAACGATCTTGGTTGTGTCAACGCCGTAGCGGCGCAGACTGTTTACCGCCGCCTGACCGATTGCGTGTGTGGGAAGCTTTGTAACGTATGCAACGTCCATATTGTAGTTCGCAAGCGAAACGGCAACGTTTGCCTCGCCGCCGCCGAACGTGAATTCAACGTGGTCGCACTGTACAAATCTTTCGTAGTTATAGGGCTGAAGTCTGAGCATAAGCTCGCCGAATGTTATTACCTTTGCCATAATTTTTCCTTTCTGAGGGATGCGCTCGGGGATACCTTTTTGGGAAAAAGGCTATCCCCGAACCCCTGCCAAAAACTTTCAGTAGGGATAGCTTCAAGCTGTCCCTTTTATTTTTTTCAAATGGGTTTAATTATATTTGTTTATCTATTTCGGGGAAGGTTTTTGCCGAGCTTTTTGCCTAAAAAGCTCGCCGCCGGAGGCACGCGTCCCCTTTACTTAACGAGGTGATAAGCGAAGCCGTTGATCTCGTCGGCAAGGTAGATAAACTTCATATTGCCCTTGTCGTCGTAGGTGGCGGTGCTATAATCGAACTTAACTCCGCGGCGCTCGAGGTGATATACCGCACGGTCAACGTTGTTGGTCTGAATAGCGATGTGACCGTTCGTGCCGGGGCCCTTTTCGTTCATCATTTCGAATTCGGGGCTGGCAAAGATCGACTTGGAGCCAACCTTTGGCTCGAACGAGAAGTAATTTTTAAGTGTTGCGGATGCATTTGCGGCTGTGTCGCCCGAGGGATTGATGCCGATATGCTTGAACTTAAAGCCGAGCATAACGTCTACAGCCTCGCGAACGAGCTTGGTAATACCGTCGAAATCTCCTTCGGCGATCATTTCGGGCTTGACCATCCACGAGCCGCCACAGCAAGCGATTTTGGGGAAAGCGAGATAGTCGTTCACGTTAGCGGGGCCGATACCACCCGTGGGCATAAAGGAGACTTTGCCGTAGGGCGCGGACATAGCCTTGATCATAGCGATACCGCCCGACTGCTCTGCGGGGAAAAACTTGACTGTATCAAGTCCAAGCTCGAGAGCCGCTTCGATACCCGAGGGATTGTTGATTCCGGGCACGATGGGGCAGTTCTTTTCCTGACAGTACTTGACGATTTCGGGATTGAATCCGGGGCTGACGATAAACTTCGCGCCCGCCTCGATAGCTTCGTCGACCTGAGATTTGGTGAGCACGGTACCCGCACCGACGATCATTTCGGGGAACTCCTTGACCATAATAGAGATTGCCTCTTTGGCGCAAGCGGTTCTGAAGGTGACCTCAGCGCAAGGCAGACCGCCCGCGATGAGTGCTTTTGCAAGAGGAGCCGCATCGGCGGGATTTTCGATCTTGATTACGGGAACGATACCAATTTTGGAAAGCTGTTTTACAACGTCGTGCATATTATCCTCCATATAATTTTAATGCATATCTATACATAATAATTATACATTATTTTTTGAGTTTGTCAAGAGAAAATAGAGCGAAATGTCCAAATGCGGCAGAAATCTTCCTGAAAAGCAGGGAATTAACAAAACTTTAACGTTTCCTAAAAAAGTCGCAAACACAGCAGCGGTATAATGCAGTGAAAATCGTCAATTAATCTTCATAAATAATGTAAGGAGACAAAAATGAACGCAATAGAAATAAGAGATCTGTCCAAAAGCTTCCGCGGAATGTATGCGGTGGATCACCTCAATATGACGGTTCCCGTCGGCGCGATCTACGGCTTTATCGGTGAGAACGGCTCTGGAAAATCGACCACCGAAAAGCTGATCTGCGGTCATCTTGTTGCAGACTCGGGCTCGATCAAGCTCTTCGGCAAGGATTTTACCGACGCGGGCGTCCGTGTGAGAGTCGGAGCACTCATTGAAAACGCGGGTTGCTTCCCAAACTCAAGCGTGTACCAAAATCTTCGTATGCAGACCATCAACCTCGGACTTGAAGATCCCGACGATCAGATCAGACGAGTGCTCGAGATCGTGCGAATGGAGGACAACGCGAATCTCAAATTCAAAAAGTGCTCGCTTGGAATGAAGCAGAGGATAGGCATCGCGATGGCGCTGCTTGGCGATCCCGCGCTTCTTATTCTCGACGAGCCGATCAACGGTCTTGACACCGACGGTATGCGAATTATGAGAGAGATCCTCGTTGACATCACGAAAAACTACGGTTGCACGGTTCTTATTTCTTCCCACATTCTCGGCGAGCTTGAAAAGATTGCAACTCACTACGGAATCATCCGCCAAGGCAAAATGATAATGGAGCTTTCCGCCGAGGAGATGGATTCGAGAGCACAGGTCTTCGTGTCGCTCAAAACAAAGGATATGCAGGGCGCAAAAGCTCTGCTTAAAGAAAATTTTGACACCGTCCGCGAGGAAGACGGCTATCTCCGTGTTTACGATGTCGACGACACCGCCGCGATCGTGGATACTTTGATGAAAAACGGCTATATTCCGAACGAGATCAAGAAGAATAAGATCGGACTTGAGGAATATTACGTCGAGCTGATGTCAGACAAGGAGGATAAGTAAGATGATGCGCGAAATAAAATTTGAATCTCCCACCTTTATACAAAGACTCAAGGGAATGCTCGGCGTAGACTTCTACCGATTGTTCCACACGCCCCTGTTTTATATTTTTCTCGCTATCGCGGCGATCATACCCGCGATGGTTTCGGCAATGACGATGATGCCCGACCAAAGCGGACAGACGATGGAGCCTCTTTATTCAAACGTCTGGCAGATCATCGCCGCGAGTAAATCGCTTTACGTCATCGAAGGGATCGCGGACTATGCCAATATGAATATGGTCTTCATTTTCGGCGGAATTATGGTTTCCATTTTTATCGGTCACGATTATAAAAGCGGGTACGTAAAACAACTGTTCACAACGCACGCGAAAAAGGAAGACTATATGATTTCCAAAACCTTAACTTGCGCGTTTGCAATGGTTTGCATGTGCGGGACGTATTTTATCGGCGGAACGGTCGGCGGGTTGATGGCGCGCTACGAAACGAGTGTAAACGTCGGTTCGCTGCTGATTGCCGTTTTCGGTAAAATGATTTTGAGTGTCGGTTGGGCAAGTCTTTTCACTTTCTTAAACGTAATTTTCAGAAGATATTTCGGTGTCTCGGTGGCGTCGTCTTTCTTTTTCGGTACGGGTATTCTGATTATCGGTGCGGCGGCTGTTTTCGGCAA
>CAZQLJ010000118.1:0-5716 GCA_964594085.1 uncultured Clostridium sp. | reverse complement strand
GTGTTACGGCACTTGGGGTAGTTGGGGCAAGCGGCAAATTTACCGAATCTGCCGTTCTTGACGATCATCTTACTTCCGCACTTGTCGCAGACGATGTCGGTCTCCTCAACGGGAATCTCGATGCTCTCGTTGCCAAGCTTTTCGGTCGCCTTTTCAAGCTGTACCGAAAAATCCTTCCAGAAGTCTGCGAGGACCTCATTAAGCGAGATCTCGGACTTTTCAATCGCGTCGAGCTTATTTTCCATTTCAGCGGTGAACTCGTAGTCGACTATACTATCGAAGTTCTCGCGCATAAGCTTGGTGGTTATCTCGCCCAAAGGTGTGGGCACGAGAGATTTATTCTTGCCCTCTCTCTTGACGTAGTTTCTTGAAATTATTGTGGTGATGGTCGACTCGAAGGTACTGGGACGTCCAATTCCCTTTTCCTTGAGGAACTGAACGAGCGAGCCCTCGTTGAAGCGGGCGGGCGGCTCGGTGAAATGCTTGGTAGGATCTATTCGGTCGAAATCAAGCTTTTCGCCCCCGGTGAGCTCGGGGATCTTCGCATTCTTCTGCTCTTCTCCCTCGGTGTTGCTCTCTTCAACGCTTTCCTCGTATACTGCCATATAGCCGGGGAAGGTCACGGTATATCCGCCCGTGCGGAACAGATATCCCGCCGACTCCACCTCTACGTTGAGGGTTGCGAGAGTTGCCGCTTCCATCTGGCTTGCGACGAATCTGTCCCAGATAAGCTTATAGAGCTTATACTGATCTGCCGACAGATAGGACTTTATCTTCTTGGGCTCAAGAGTGACGTTTGAAGGACGGATCGCCTCGTGCGCATCCTGAATTCCCGATTCGGATTTGAAGGTTCTGGGCTCGGCGGTGTTATATTTGTCGCCGAATTTTTCTGCGATATACGCTCTGGTCGCGTCCTGCGCCTCGGAGGAAACACGGAGAGAGTCGGTACGCATATAAGTGATAAGACCCTGAACGCCGCCGTTCTCACTTCCGATGTTGATACCCTCGTAAAGCTCCTGAGCGACTCTCATCGTTCTCTGAAGCTGGAAGCCGAGCTTTCTGTATCCCTCCTGCTGAAGCGTGGAGGTATTGAAGGGAGGACGGGGTGCTTTATGGCGTGTCGAGCGCTTGACCGATTTAACGGCAAACTGCTTACCGTCGACCGCGTTTACGACCTTCATTGCATCTGCTTCGTTGCAAAGCTCTATCTTTCCGTTCTCGTCGCCGAAGAATCTGACCGTAAAGGGTACACCCTCATCCGAAAGGAGAGTGACCTCGATAGTCCAGTATTCTACGGGAACGAAGCTTTTGATCTCCTCTTCTCTTTCAACGATGATCTTGGTCGCAACCGACTGCACTCTGCCTGCGCTCAGTCCACTCTTGACGTTCTTCCAAAGCAGAGGCGAGATCTTATATCCTACGATTCTGTCAAGGATTCTTCTTGCCTGCTGTGCGTCAACGAGGCTCATATCGATGTTTCGGGGCTTTTTGATCGCCGCCTTTACCACGCTTTTGGTGATCTCGTTGAAGGTGACTCTCTGCGTCTTTTCGATCGGTATTCCGAGCGCGGTCGCAAGATGCCACGAGATCGCTTCTCCCTCGCGGTCAGGGTCGGTCGCGAGGTATATTTTGTTTGCGTGCTTTGCTTCCTTTTTGATCTCTTTGATTATATCGCCTTTGCCGCGGATGTTGATATAATGCGCCTCAAAGTTATTGTCGATATCAACACCGAGGGTGGATTTGGGCAGGTCACGGACGTGTCCTACCGATGCGATGACCTTATAGTTCGAGCCAAGATAGCTCTTTACGGTATTTGCTTTGGAGGGTGACTCCATTATTACAAGGTTTGCCATTAAAAAATATATATCCTTTCAAATTATCTTCGTATGTAAAGTGCTCCCGGGAGGGACGAAACGAGTCCCTTGATCTCCAGCACGGTAAGCGCGGAGATAACTTCGCCGAGGGTGAAGCCCGTTTTGGTCAGGTAATCGACCGTAACTGCTCTGTCAAGCGGCATTTCGTCGAACACCCTTCTTTGCTTTTCGGTGAGCTTTTCAAGCACCTTTGCAGAGTCGTCCCCTCCGTTCTTTTGAGGAGAAGGAGGCGCTTCGTGGTGCTTTATCTGATCTGACTTATCTTCATTGTTTACTTTTGCGGATTCCGCAGGCTTTACTTCCTTGCGGGCAAACGGAGATCTTTTTCTTCCCTCTGCTTTATGCAAGCTTTCAAAGCCGCCTTTCTTCTGCGCGGTGGGGGTATAAACCCTTACCGCGACGCCCATGCTCTTCACGACGTTGCCGTCGAAGTCCGAGTGGGCCTCGGCATTTATCATTCTCTGAACGTCGAGACGGTCACGGTATATGAACATATAGTTTCGAATGATATCGTTGCCACTCATGACCGCTTGCGCGCCGTCTCTGATGAGCATATTTGTGCCCGACGAGTTGTCTGCGTCGATATTGGCAGGCACGGCGTATATATCCTTACCCTGCAATATCGCGTTTTTGGCGGTTATCAAGGAACCGCTTCCCTTATCGGCATCAACCACGACCGTGCCCTGACTGAGTCCGCTTATTATACGGTTTCTCATCGGGAAATTCGAGCCTCGGGGCTCGGTTGAGGGCGGATATTCGGTGATCACCGCACCGTTTTGCTTGATTATCGATTCGAGCTTTTCGTGCTCCTTGGGATATACGACGTCGATGCCACATCCCAGCACCGCGATGGTCTTTCCCTTTGCGGCTATTGCGGCGCAGGACGCTATACCGTCTATTCCGAGTGCCATTCCGCTTACGACGATCGCACCTGCCGAAGCGACCTCATACGCTATTTTATACGCGGCTCTCATTCCGTATTCACTCATTTTGCGCGTGCCGACTATCGAGATGCACAAGCTTCTGTTGAAATTCGGCAGGGTTCCCGCATAATAAAGCACGACGGGAGGATTTTTCAGACTGCGAAGGCTTGCGGGATAGTCGTATCCGTCGTAGGTGAGCAGACCAACTCCTGCGCTCTGGCAATAATTGATTATTTTCTTGGCGTAGTCAAGATCTTTATTACAGAGCTTTTCAGAGAGATGCTCGCTTATTCCAAGCTCGGAATATTTGTCGTAATCCGCGTCGTAGATCTCGTCGATCGAGGCGAATTTTTCCACAAGCGTCAATGCCTCGGAGCTTCCCTGACCGCATTTTTCACTAAGCCATATCCATTTCAAAGCGTTGCTCATTTTTCCCGTCCTCCGTTGTTTTGTGAGCCGAAAAATTCCCACACTAAAACCGCCGCGGCGGTTGCCGCGTTCAGTGATTCCACGCGGTCCGACATAGGAATAAAAACTGTTCTTTCACACGCCGCTATCGCATCGTCGCTGAGTCCGTGACCCTCGTTACCGATGACCACGCAATCGCCGTTACAGACACTGAATTCCCCAAGCCTTTGCGCTTCTCTGTTGAGCGCGGCGGCGAACACTCGTCTGCCAGACTCACCCAGATGCTTTATAACACAAGGGATATCTGCAACTCGGTCGACTCTTGTGGAGAAAACCGTTCCCATTGACGCTCTAACGGTTTTGGAGCTGTATATATCGGCGCAATCCTTACTCATAACGATGCGGTCGACTCCAAACGCGGCGGCGACTCTTATTATCGCGCCGACATTCTGCGGGTCGCGAACCGACTCTAAAAGCAAGATCTTTTCGCTTTTATCTATGTTTTTGAAGAACTCCGCGTCACGCTCGCAATGCATATCTTGGGCATATCTCGCCACGCAGATAACTCCCTCGGGAGCTTGCTCCTCGGAAAGCTTATCAAAGACCGACGAAGCGACCTTTATAGCCTTGCAGTTGATATCTGTTTCCTTTACGCCGTATAGCTTTTCTGCCTTTTCGAAGACCGATTTTTCTTCGTTCTCCGAGGTCAGTAGGAAATCGAGCTCAAGCCCTTTTTTGACCGCCTCGCAGAGAAGCTTGACACCGTCAAATCGAAACTTTTTTTCGTTTTCTCTGTTCTTTTTATTAGCCAGACCCCGAGCGAGACTGACGTATTTATTCTGTGAAGAGGTTACCGTTTCTATGATCTTTTCCACTTTTAATCAGCCTCCTTTTCGGGTAATTTCGTGCCATTTTTTGCCTTGAATGGCAGTTTTTAGGTTGGCAAATTTAAATTTTCAGCACATTTCAGCTAAAAATATTTATCCCTATCTATGACAAAAACCCAGTAATATCCATTACCGGGTTTTGTATTAGGTTAAAATCAGAGAGCTGCCTTTGCCTGCTCTGCGAGAGCTGCGAAAGCTGCCTTATCGGATACTGCAAGCTCTGCGAGCATCTTTCTGTTAAGAGTGATGCCTGCCTTCTTGAGTCCGTTCATAAAGGTAGAGTAGTTCATACCGCATACCTTTGCCTGTGCGGAGATTCTGGTGATCCAGAGTCTTCTCATATCTCTCTTCTTGAGCTTACGACCTGCAAATGCATAGTTGCCACTCTTCATTACGGCTTGCTTAGCCATCTTGAAGTGCTTGGATTTTGCACCCCAATAGCCCTTCGCTGCCTTCAATACTTTATTTCTTCTCTTGCGCGTCATCATCGCGCCCTTAACTCTTGCCATTTTTTCTCTTTCCTTTCTCGATTACACTAAAATTACTTCTGGATCAGTATTCTGATGTTGGGTGCCATTGCTTCGCTCATGATAGCGCCGCTGCGAAGGTGTCTCTTTCTCTTCTGTGTCTTAAGACCCAGGTTGTGACGGTGATGGCAGTGGTTCATTTTTACCTTTCCTGTGCCGGTAACCGAAAATCTCTTGGCAGAAGCCTTATGTGTCTTGACTTTTCCCATTTTTATATACTCCTTATACTAAAAAATTTACAAATATTATCTGGATGACTTGGTGTTTATGGGTGTGACGACCATACTCATTATACGTCCGTCAACTGCGGGCTTTTTATCAACCGTTCCTACCTCTGAGCAGAAGTCTGCGAATCTGTCGATGATCTCGCGTCCGATAGCCATGTGGCTCATCTCTCTTCCGCGAAATCTCATAACTACGCGAACCTTGTTTCCTGCTTCAAGGAATTTGCGCGCCTGCTTTGCCTTTGTTTCAAAGTCGTGCGTGTCGATACGGGGAGACAACTGGATCTCCTTGAGCTCAACAGTCTGCTGCTTCTTCTTCGCTTCCTTCTCACGCTTTTCACGCTCGAAACGGAATTTTCCGAAGTCCATGATCTTACACACGGGGGGATTTGCCTGCGCGGACATAAGACAAAGGTCGAGGCCCTTATCGTACGCCATCTTAAGTGCGTTGTCGGAACTCATGATTCCAAGCTGTTCGCCTTCGGGACCGATCACTCTGACCTGAGGGAAGTTTATCGCTTCGTTGATAAGAGTGTCTTTTGAGTTGTTTGCTGCTATGGTTACACACCTCCATTTTAATTGAATGTATATGTTTTTTATAATATTTGTCGTTTTTTAAGGCAAAAAAATCGCCGGACGAAAAGTCCCGCGAGCATAGTTTTCCGACAATTAGGGGTCGGAATCAAAACTATTGACCGAGCGCGCCGTTGCGGCTGGGTGGAAGCGGTACTTCTCTTTGTTCCCGAGTATTATAGCATAAAAGATCGGGGTTGTCAATAGGGTTTTGAAAAAAATTTCGCTTTTTTTGAAAAAGCTTTGTAAAAAGGAAGTAACTGATGCAAGGATATATGTACTTTTCTTGCCAACAGCAGC
>CAZQLJ010000117.1:0-5730 GCA_964594085.1 uncultured Clostridium sp. | reverse complement strand
GCTCAACCGACTCATTTTCAAGGACAATGCCAACATTATGGGTCAGCTCGTGCTTGACGCAGGCAACTACTACAAAATCGAAGGGGTCATTCCGATCAACATTACTCATTCGTTCCTTATCCTTACCGCAGGACTTGAGCATTTCCCATTGACCGAAAACACAAAGCCGGAGGATTACGACCGAGTCAGCAATTACCTTGACTGCATTTCGGAGCGTCTTGAGAAAACCGAGCTTCAATGCGACCGCGCCGACCTTGTGCTTGACGAATACCGCCTTGCTATAAAGATAATAAAGCTTATGCAATCGATAGGTAAATATCAGCACGCAGTACGGCGCGAGGATACCGAGACCCGGATAGCCGAGCTTGATATTCTTATCAACGGCATTCCCACGGCCATCGAGGAATTCAGGCGCACGTGGCTTGAGCGCAACAAATACAGCTATCTTGATGACTCGCTCGTATATCTTAACAACATTTTAAATCAGGCGATAGCAAAAAGAAACACCCTGTAAATTAAATAAAAGCGGTTGCTCAATGCCCTTCGGTAATAAGCAACCGCTTTTTTACTTGTCTATCTTAATCTGCTTTTCACATATCATCCCACAATGATCTGTGCAAACGCCTCGGCAAAGCGGATCGCCGCCGCAATCGCCTCCTCGGACGAATTTCCGATTGACCCCATGTCAAGCTTCAAATAATACAAAGAACTCGCCGCATTGTATTCACTGTCGGTCAAAACGATCGGCATACATATCCTCGCATCGTCCGCGTTCAATTCTCTACGTAAGCACAGCGCCAGCGACAAAGCGCCCTTTGACAGTACCCCCGCCGTGCTCACGGTTATCCTCGTCTGCGCCGTATGTTCTGCCGAATACGTTTTGACAATATTGCCGTCAGCATCGGTCAGCTCCATTCTGTGCAGATCTATCACGTATTCGATCGTAGGGTATATCTTCATCATAGTCTCGATCGTCTCTGCAGCGTTTTTGTAAGCGTCACCGTCACTGTCGTGTATTACCGAGCAATGCACCGTCGGTATCTTCGCCCGATTGAGCTCCGTCGCCAACGCATCACCCACCGCGACAACACCGCTAGTCAACACAGACGCAGGATCATCGGGATCAAAATCCGCGTATCCCTCCGACGTGTGAGTATGAAGTATCAATACCATAGGCGAAGGCGAATCGGGATAATATTCCGCTTGAAATCCCATTTCAAGCAAGCCCTCCACGTCATACGTCCGATCCGAATAATTGATGATGTACCCATCTCCCTTTTCTGACTCCGACAGATCGACCTCAATAACAGAAGCGAGCTCCTCGTTGACCGTCTCGCTTTCGTCAGTAGTCTCTATGACAGAGCTCTGCTCCTCAGAGCTACTCTCCGCATCGACGGCCGACTCCTCCATACTGCCCTCTTCTTCCGTAGTCTCCTCGCTTTGTCCGAAGCCCTTATCGTCAAAAATAAATCCGTTGCCAAAAGCAAATTCGCACAGCTTTCCCAAAAAACCGTTTTCTCCGCTACCGCCTCCAACCGATAGTGCAAGTGCGACGATCAGACACACGGCAATGCCAACAACAAGCAATTTCACCCAAAAAATTGCCCGACTCCTTCGCTTTGGAAATCCCACCGCGCGCCCATCTCCAAGTATCCTCTCAAGTTCCCTGTCTTTTCTCATCTCATCCATCGCAATCTCTCCGTTCAATGAATATCGGCACCAAGCGGCGCCAATACATTTTATTTTTCTCACTCTGCAAATATGACCCTAACAAAATTTATCTGCTATTCACTCAAAATTTACAAAAAATTAAGGTAATTTGACACTTTGTTTAAAAAAAGAAATTATAATTAGTTTATGAAGAAAAACGAGCGCCTTTCTCGTGTGCGAATTGCACAAAACAAAAGCCCATCAACTGTGCACAATCACGATTGTTGTTTTTATCGCTTCAATTCTATTGATTAATTCCAATTTTTATGTTATAATAGAAAGCAAGTCGATGTGTCAACGATGCCTTACGGCATTGACACGCTGTAAGAAGCTTTCATTGGTATCATAGCCTTCGGCACAGACAACCTGCGTTGTCTTTATGATACAATAAAGAATAATCGATGTAATATGAAGCAAATCAACGTTTCGTTTGCGATCTTACACAATAACCAGGAGGAACCTACTATGAAGAAGCGCATAATCGCTTTATTCCTTTGCCTTGCCTCTCTCGTCGTGATTCTCCCCGGATGCTCCGGAGGAATAACACCCGATTCCGAATACAGAGGCGAGCAGCTCACTATGTATCTCACCGAGACCATCTACGATCTGGACCCTGCCCGTGCATACAAGAACGAGTCGACCAGAAACGTGGTAAGTCTTCTTTTCGATACGCTTTTCGTCCTTGATAAAGACGGAAAGGTACAGCCCTCTCTTGCAGCGAGCTATACCGTAAAGGAAAACAAGGAAGAAAACGAATATTTCATGTACATAACTCTCGCCAACACGAACTGGTCTGACAACACACCCATTTCGGCAGACGACGTGGTATTTGCATGGAAGCGTCTCCTTAACCCCAATAACTCTTACGAGGCAGCGGCACTTCTCTTCGACATCAAGGGAGCGCGCGCATATAACGAGGGCGAGGGTTCCAAGGACGACGTTCAGATAATCGCAGACCAGAAGCGTCTTACCATTCAGTTTGAAACTGCTATCGATTACGATCAGTTCATTCTGAACCTCACAAGCTTGGCGCTCGCTCCTCTGCGCGAGGACTACGTAGGAAGCTACAAGGATTCCGACTGGGCAAAGAAACCCGGTACGATGATCTGCAGCGGTCCCTTCAAGCTCTCCCGTATCAGCTTTGCGGAGAATTCCTCTGTAAGATATTCCGACATCAACTACACCGAGAAGAAAAAGGATCAGAACGACAACACCATTTACGTTGACGCAACCGAGCCTGCTCGCTTCAGAGAAAACGTAGTAAGCGCCTTCGTTATCGAGCGAAACAGCTACTACTACAGAAACAGCGCAAAGGAAGAAAGCCTTGACGTATCTGTAACTCCCTACAAGATCTTCGTCGACTGCGCAATGTCCGACGAGGATATCAAGGCGGCATACGACAGCGGCGTTATCACTTATGTGGGCGACATTCCTATGTCCCTCAGAGAGACCTACGCAAGCGATGCGGTCGTTGAGGACTCGCTTTCCACCAACCTGATCTATCTCAACGAAAATGCAGAGATATACGGCGATAAGCTCTTCGCTATCAAGGAAGTAAGACAGGCACTCTCAATGGTTATCGACCGCGAGGCGATCGCGAAGAAGCTTGTGTTTGCAGAAGCGGCAACGGGACTCGTTCCCACAGGCGTGTTTGATTCCAATTCCGCAAAGAAGACCTTCCGCGATGCAACAGACACTCAGTACGAGTATCTTAAGCTGAACGTCGATGCGGCAAAGAAGCTTCTCGAGGACGCGGATATCGATCCCACCGATTACTCCTTCTCTATCACCTACGCAACCTACGACGAGGTTCACACCTATATCGCAGAAACCGTCGCTAAGGCTTGGAACGAGCTTGGATTTGACGTAGAGCTCAACGCTCGCGGAACCGTTGCGAACAACGACTACTATAAGGGCACCAAGGAGATCCCCTCCGACATCTGCGACGACCTGTACTACGAAGATCTCGTATCGGGCAGCTTCGAGGTTATAATCCTTGACCTCGTCGCATACTCCGCAGACCCCTTCAGCGTGCTTGCTCCTTATGCAACTCAGTTCTCGGGTCAGGCAATGGATATGTCTCAGGTAGATAACTACCAGCTCTCCAACCACGTTACAGGATACTGCTCCGAGGAGTACAACGCTCTTATGGAAGAGATCTACGCGATCAAGAAGGCTGAAGACCGCGCAGAAAAGCTCCACAAGGCTGAAGACATCCTTATGAACGATATGCCCGTTATCCCCGTGGTATTCAACAAGTCCGCATACCTCGTAAACGATAATCTCGATCTTAATAATTCCAAGCTCTTCGGCAAGGAGAAGAACAGCAACTACTACGCAACCGGCGCAACGCTCAGATACGCTACCGTAGACGACTACGATGCATACCTTGACGACTGTGCAGCGTTCATCGAGTCCAAGTACGAGGAGTACAAGGAAAATCCCCTTGCATATCTTGGAAACGATGCCTTCGCGGAGATCGCATGGGAAGATTTCAAGGATGAATCCTCTTATTACAAGTACCTCTTTGAAAAGGTTACCCCCAAGACCGTAAAGGAACAGGAAAAGCTCGAAAAAGAGCAGGAAAAGAATAAAAAGAAATAAAACAATGTTATCACCCGTGGCAAAAGCCACGGGTGATATTTTTTACGAGCCCTCATCCAAGATTTTTTAAAAATATTAATAATAAATGTAGACAAATGCCCAAAAATATGGTATACTGTAAATTGGATTATAATTTTCAAAGAGGTGGCCGATTTGGAGATATTCAACTTGTTCCCAGGGTCCTGGGGCTCAAATTGCTATGTTCTCATAAGCGAAGATCACAAACGACAACGTCACGCGGCAGTCATCGATCCAAGCGCTTCTGCCAAGGGTATCGTTAAGTTTCTTGATGACCAAGGCGCAAAGCTCGAATATATCATTCTGACTCACGGTCATTTCGACCACATAACCTCGCTCGACACACTCAGAGAGGCAACAAATGCCCCCGCCCTGATCCACAAGGACGACGCCGAAATGCTCACCGACGGGGAGAAAAATGCCTTCAAGTTTTTCTTCGGTCAGGAAAGAAAATGGAAGACTGCCGAAAAGCTGATCTCACACGGCGATAAAATAACCCTCGGAGACGAAACTATTGAGGTCATCTCGACACCGGGGCATTCAAAAGGCTCGATCTGCCTTTTGACAAAAGGCTTTATGATAACGGGCGACACTCTGTTTGCCGACGGATACGGCAGATACGATCTCCACGGAGGAGACCCCGACCAGCTCGCAAGCTCACTTAAGCTGTTGCGAGAATATGATCAAAATCTCACGATATACGCAGGGCACGGCGCAGAATCCAAGCTCGGACGAGCCCTTGACAACGTATTGTATTATTGAAATAATCACGATGACAACGAAAGGATATAAATTATGGACAACAATTATCTTGCACAACTGCTCTTTCCTCATATAACGGAGACACCTGCCGATATCGAGGCAAGATACCCCGCGCGCCAGCTTCCCGAGGGCGCGAAGGTCACAAGATTTGCCCCCAGTCCCACGGGATTCGTACACTTTGGCGGACTTTTCCCCTCTACCGTCGGCGAGCGACTTGCTCATCAGTCGGGCGGCGTTTTCTACCTTAGAATAGAGGACACCGACGCTAAAAGAGAGGTCGAGGGCGCGGCAGAGGGACTTATCAAGACCCTTGCAAAATACGGAATCAACTTCGACGAGGGCGCAATCCTCGACGAAAACGGAAATATCGCCGACAAGGGCGCATACGGACCCTATAAGCAGAGCCAGAGAGGACCTATATATCAGACCTTTGCAAAGCAGCTCGTTCGCGAGGGCAAGGCTTACCCCTGCTTCACCACCGAGGAGGAGCTCGACGAATTGCAGGCGGTAAATAAAAAGGAAGAGATCAAAAATACCGACTGGCAGGCAGAGGCAGAGGCAAGACGCGCAGAAATGCTCGCTCGCCGCAACTTCACGATAGAGGAGGTCGAGGAGCATCTTAAGCAGAATCATCCC
>CAZQLJ010000116.1:0-5906 GCA_964594085.1 uncultured Clostridium sp. | reverse complement strand
CTTACGACAGGGAGATATGCCTACCAAATATTATACATATTACAGGAAGTTTTTGGGATTCTTCCTTGTCTTGCAAGGACTTGCGACAGGAAGATGTACTTATCCCATAATATAAATCATTACAGGAAGTTTTTGGGATTCTTAACCCCTTTTTTCAAAAAGGGTTTAAGTCCCCGAAGGGATTTTTATGCAACTAGACACCAGACTCCGAGCAGCAGTTGAAATGATCCCGCGCGACGCAAGACTTGCCGACATCGGCAGTGACCACGCGTATCTGCCGATCGCGCTCTGCTTGGAAAATAAAATAGAATTTGCGTTGGCGTCGGATATCAACGAGGGGCCCGTGTCGGCGGCGAGAGCCAACGTGATAAAGAACGGACTTGCCGAGAGGATAACGGTCACACGTGCCGACGGACTTGAAGGAGCAGAGTCCTTCGCACCCGATTGCATCACGGTGCTTGGAATGGGCGGCGAGCTGATCACATCGATCCTCGATAAAGCGAAATGGATACGAAACGATACGATCACACTCGTGCTCCAGCCGATGACTCATGCCGAGATACTCGCAAAATATCTTGCCGAGCAGGGTTTTGAGATATTGGACGAAAGAATAATCTGCGACGGCGGCAGAGACGATAGGATCTACCGCATCATCAAGGCGAGATTCAGCGGCGAAAAATATGCGCTCTCGGAGCTTGAAGCCTTGATCGGTAAGATCAATCTTGACCGAGGCGACAGCGTCACGTGCGCCCTCGTCGAAAAAAATATTCGCATACTTGAAGCAAGAATAAACGGCAAGGCGGTCTCGGGCGCGAATGCCGACTATGAAAAAAATCTGACCGAGGAAATGAAATCATATTTGGAGGCGAAAAAATGAAGGTAATCGAACTTTACAATAAGCTTTGCGAAATAATCCCCACCTCGCTTTCTTGCCCTTGGGACAAGGACGGACTTGAGTCCTGCCCCGAGCCCGACCGCGAGGTGAAGAAGATACTTATAACTCTTGATATAACGGGCGCGGCTATCGACCGCGCGATCGAGGGCGGCTTCGACGTCATCGTGTCGCATCACCCTGTATTTTTTGGCGGCCTCGGTGTAATGAATGCGCTGACCTTCGACGGTGCGAAGGCGGTAAGACTTGCAAAGAATAATATTGCCGCAATGTCCTTCCACACCCGACTCGATGCACGTGAGGACGGCGTAAACGATACGCTTGCCCGTCTCTGCGGCCTCAAAAATATCGAGGCGGTAGGCGACGATAAGATCGCCCGTGTAGGCGAGCTTGACGAGGAGATATCGCTTGAGGATTTTGTCAAGACCATCAAGGACAAGCTCTCCTGGGGAAGCGGCGAGCGCGAGGCGACACTTTCGGTATGCAACGTCAACGGCAAGGTCAAAAGAGTCGCGCTTGTCGGCGGCTCGGGCGGCGATATGATGAATCTCGCAAAGGAAGCGGGCGCCGACACCTACCTCACGGGCGATGCCAAGCATCACGAGTATCTCGGCGCATTCGATTTCGGCATAAATCTTATCTGCGCGGGACATTTCTTTACCGAGCATCCGGTTTGCGAATTTCTCGACAAAACGCTCGGCGAGATCTGTCCCGAATTCGAGCGCGAGATCTATTTTTCAAATCAAGTGATAACGCTTTAATATAAAAATACAGGAGATCAGATATGACTTACGTAGTATCAAATTTGCACGGAAATTACACAAAATTCAAAGAGATTCTTAAAACAATCAGCTTCAAGGACACCGACATTATGTACGTGCTCGGCGATATCGTCGATTACGGCGACGAGAGTATGGAACTGGTCGGCGACCTCAGTATAAGATATAACGTCTACCCCATAGTCGGCGAGCACGACTATACCGCAGTCAAAATGCTTGCGGGCTTTGAAAAAATGCTCAAAAGCGGCGAAACACCCGACAAAAAGTTCATCGCACAGATGACTGCATGGGTCGCTGACGGCGGACAGAGCACACTTGACTCCTTCCGCACTCTCGATGCCGAGATGAAGGAGGGAATAATCGACTACCTCTCGGATATGACTCTGTACGAGGAGATCGAGGTCGGCGGCGAGGAATATCTGCTCGTCCACGCGGGAATCGCGGGATTCAAGAAAGGCATCGACCTTGAAAGCCTCAAGCCCGAGGCATTCTTCACCGAAGCTCTTGACCTGACGAAGAAATATTTTGATGATAAGACAATAATCGTCGGCCATACCCCCACGACCGAGGAGAATGGCGGAGACTGTAAGATCTTCTTCGGCAACGGCTCTATCGCAATCGACTGCGGCGAGGCAAGAGGCGGCACTGTCGGCTGCTTGCGCCTTGAGGATATGAAAGAATTTTACGTGTAAAAAGGTAACACCGTGAACATAAAGAAAAACGATATAATCGAGCTTGAAATAACCGATCTGAACAATCTCGGCTGCGGCGTGGGCAAGACCGACGACGGAGTCGTGGTATTCGTCAAGGGCGCGGTCACGGGTGACAAGGTGCTCGCGAAGATCATCAAGGTGTCGTCATCATTTCTCGTCGGCAAGCTTGAAAGGATAATTGAATGCTCACCAAACCGCGCCGACGGCACGGGTCTGCGGACGCAGGACTGCAAAGCGCCGCAATCCTGCGGAGGATGTATATACAGAAACATCAAGTATGAGCACGAGCTCGAGCTCAAGCGCGATTATGTGAAGAATGCCTTTCGTAAGGTGGGCTTGCCGAACGTGACGGTCAGCGACACACAGCACACCGAAAGAGTCACGGCATACAGAAATAAAGGTCAGTACCCTGTACGCGAGGTGCAGGGCGAGCTTCGCGCGGGCTTTTTCGCAACCAAGACCCATAATCTGATCCCCTGCGAGCAGTGTTTGCTCCAGCCCGACGTTTTCGGCGAGATAGTGGAGTTTACAACGCGCTTTGCCGAAGAAAATAACGTCACGGCATACGATGAAGAGCGAGAACAGGGCATTTTGCGCCATATTTATCTTCGAATCGCGGAAAAGACGGGTCAGATAATGACCTGCCTCGTTATCAACGCGGATAAGCTGCCCTGCGCCGAGAAATATGCCAAGGAGCTGACCGCGCGCTTTCCGCAGGTCTGCTCGGTAATGCTCAATATCAATAAAAAGAATACGAACGTGATCCTCGGCGACAGATTCGTCTGTGTCAAGGGTAACGATTACATAGTGGACGAGCTTTGCAACCTCCGCTTCAAGATCACGGCAGGCTCGTTCTATCAGGTCAACCGCGACGGCGCGGAGCTGCTCTACGGTCTTGCAAAAGAGAGAGCGCAGCTTACGGGCAAGGAGATTGTCGCCGACCTCTATTGCGGCACGGGAACTATCGGCTTGTCAATGGCAAAGGATGCTTCGCGAATAGTTGGCGTTGAGATAGTTGGCGAGGCGGTCGAGTGCGCGAAGGAAAACGCAAGGATGAACGGCGTGGAAAACGCTTACTTCTTCTGCGGCGACGCCTCGGATACAAGAGGATTGCTGGCGAGCGCCAAGGACACGCTTGGGGATTTTTGCCCCGACGTTGTCGTGATCGACCCACCGAGAAAGGGAACTACAAAGGAGCTTGTCGATTACCTCGATTCTCTCGGAGTGCCGAGAATAGTGTACGTTTCCTGCAACCCCGACACGCTCGCACGCGACTGCGCGTGGTTTGCGGAGAAGGGATACTTTATAGGTGAAGTTACTCCCGTCGATCTTTTCCCCGGAACGGGACACGTCGAGAGTGTCGTTTGTCTGACGCAGTCAGACAAAGCGACGGGGGGTAACCCCTTAAGGCGCGGGATTTATAAACCAGCGGTGTCGTTATATTGAAAGCTTCGCGGTCGTGATATGGGGCGTTACGGCGCGTGATATAGACACCCTCGGTGTCGTGATATAGAACGCTTCGCGTTCGTGATATGTCGCTTGCGCGACGTAAGGCGGCGTTCCACGCGCACGAAGTGCGCATATCACGCCGAGCAAGGCGAGGCTATATCACGCTTGGCAAAGCCAAGCATATCACGAACGGCTTGCCGTTACATATCACGACGGCAACGCCGTCCATATCACTCCGCTTTAGCGGACAAGAAAGGACTTTTTATGGCAAAAACTTCACACGAGCTTGCGATTGAATTTGCAGTCGAGATTACTGAGCTTTGTTCTAAAATTAAAGGTCGTCCCGAATATACAAAGCAACTTATTCGCAGTGCATCTTCGATCAGTGCGAATATTGCCGAAGCTAAATATGCCGAGAGTAATGCTGACTTTGTTCATAAGCTCGAAATAGCCCAAAAAGAAGCAAACGAAACCGAAACTTGGCTTAGTGTTTTGTATAAGAGTGGTATAATTGATGACCTCACTTTCAAATCCCTACGAAACAAGTGTGGTAAGATCAGAAGAATGTTGATTGCTTCGATTACTACAGTTAAATCAAAATCAAACGGACAAAAGTGATTTTTGAGCAAAACTCAAAAGTTCATTTTATAGCAGCACGGTATAACATATCGAAAGGAAAAGCAATGAAATCAAAAACTTCAAAGCAAAGTACATTTGACCCTAATGGAGTATTGGAGATAAGAAATCCCGTTTGGTCGTTTTGGGTTTGTTTATTAGCGGCAATAGGTTGTCTTGTAACTTTTTTTGTGTTTCTTAATTTAAAAATACAGAGTATAATAACCCCAGATACTTTTTATATCGGTTACATTTTCTTGGTTTTATCGCTCTTATCAGCGGTTGGTGTTTATGCTTGGGTTTGTGAAAAGCTTATCTATTCAAACGGCATTTATAAGTATTATAGGGCTTTCGGTAAAAATCGAATTGCATCTGTTGAAGAAATCGGCTCGGTTAAAGTTTTAACTCTTTATTATCATACCCGATATGGTGGTATAAGCCGTAAAACAAGAATTTTCTTTTATGACAAGTCAAAGAACATTCTGATAAAGATAATCGATGACGGCACATTCAGTAAAAACGAAACATTCTTAAAATCGTTAAAATACAATCGCATAAAGATAATACGCGAGGAAAAATACGATTATTGATATGTTTCCGCTATTTATCATCGAAAGAGCCGTTTGTCTCGCGAGGAGTATAATATGAAAACAATTAGAATCAGACATTTTTATCGCATGCCCTTTTTGATGAAATTACTTATAACGATTGGGATTCCTATTGCTTTTGGGTTTTTGATTCTCGGAATTGTTGAACATATTGCCGAATTAATTCTGATTGGAATAATACCTCTCGTTTCAGCAGTTATTGGACTTTGTTTCTTTTTCAGTTATGGAATAAAGATCACTTCCAAAAGAATCGTCTTAATTAATCAGAGAATGCTAAAATCCTTTCACTATGAGGACATTATTTACATAAAAATAGTATTTGAAAACGAGAGTATAGAAGGAGAAATTAAGACCAAGCATCAAAAAGCCTGTTCATTCTGCTTCGATGGAATTGATTTAAGTGGGCGATCATTGTTTTTGTCTCATCTTTGGATATCAGGTTTAAAATTAACAAAAAAATTTGTTGATAAAAGCATTGCGAATCTATCAACATGCGAAAAAGTGAAAATTCAAGACCTTTACGACAAACAAAAAAATGAGACTTTGTGATTTTTCCCATTTTACAGCCCTTTTGTAGTCTTGACCCATACCGGGCAGTCGCTTGTCTGACGAAAAATCTCAATTGAAAACCGTAGGGGCGACCATTGGTCGTCCGCAAGCAAAAAATTATCGGTTTCAAAAAACGGACGGGCAATGCCCGCCCCTACAATATAGTGTTCAAAATCAAAAAATACCCCAATTTTGAGTTGGGACAAATGTGAGTTTTGAGCAAAGCTCGAAAGTTCATTTTACAGCAGTACGGTATAACATATCGAAAGGAAAAAATATGATTTCTGAGCAAAGAAGCAAA
>CAZQLJ010000115.1:0-5959 GCA_964594085.1 uncultured Clostridium sp. | reverse complement strand
GCTAAATTGGCAGGGATTATGAAGGATTTGAAGTTAATTTGAGTGAGTTACTGATGTGGGGATTTCTTAGGGAACTTTTTGGAAAAAAGTTCCCTAAAACCCTCAAAAACTTTCGGTATTTTGGGTTCTAACAAGGGTGAATTGACGCTGATTTTTCGGCAAGCCGAAAAAGTCAGCCTACTGAGATGAAATACGTCCTACCGTGTTGAACCCAAGACATCTTATCTGACTTTAACTTAAAGAAACTTTGATTTTAGCAATGTTCCGAAAAGCCTTCCCTTGTAAGAGAAGGCTTATATCGTTGGGTTATAAACCTTTGCAACACGAAAAGGTCAGTGAGGGATTTTTTTAACGAGCGTAGCGAAGTGAAAAATCCTACGTCACCTTAAAAGGACCCAAAAATATCGGGGAAGTTTTTTGGCTCCACCTTTTTTTCAAAAAAGGTGGAAAAATCGCTTCCTTCGCTAACTACTAACAAAGGAAAACGAAAAAAATGAAAATACTGATAAACGGCATAGGCGGCAGAATGGGCGCCGAGGTCAAGAGAATAGTAAAGGAAGGCTACCGCGGCGCAGAGCTGTGCGCGGGAGTAGACGTGATCGTGCCCGAGGGCGCGGACTGCCCCGTGTACACGAGCTGGAGCGAGGTCAAGGAGATGCCTGACTGTATAGTCGACTTTTCGCACCATAGCGCAACGAAAGCACTGCTCGAATACGCTTGCGATAAGAATATCCCAGTCGTGCTGGCAACAACGGGTCACGACGACGTTGAAAAGGGCTATATAAAAGAGGCGGCGAAGAAAATTCCGCTTTTCCACTCGGCGAATATGTCGCTTGGCGTGGCACTGCTCTGCGAGCTTGCGAAAACGGCGGTCAAGACCTTCCCCGACGCCGACGTCGAGATAATCGAAAAGCACCATAACAGAAAAATAGACGCACCCAGCGGTACGGCACTTCTGCTTGCACAGTCGATACAGAAGATACGCGAAAAGGCGGTCTTCACTTTTGGCAGACAGGGTCAGGCAAAGCGAATGAAGGACGAGATCGGCATCCACGCGATCCGAATGGGCAATATCGTCGGCGAGCACGAGGTCATCATCGGCACGGACACGCAGACCATCACGCTCAAGCACGAGGCGCATAGCCGTTCGCTCTTTGCCGAGGGCGCGATAGCCGCCGCGGACTTTATCAAGGATAAGAGCGCGGGACTGTACGATATGTACAGTATGATCGACGGCGAATAACGTTAAAAGGAAAATAAAATGATCTGTAAAAATCTATCAGTAAACGAAAATAACCACCTCACGCTCGGCGGCGTCGACACCGTCGAAATGGCAAAAAAATACGGCACGCCCCTCTATCTTTTCGACGAGGACCGTATCCGTGAGCGTTGCCGCACGTATGTTACCGCAATGAAGGAGGCGTTCGGCAACGACGCGCTTCCCCTCTACGCGAGCAAGGCGGCATCATTCAAGCAGATCTACCGCATCGTGATGGAGGAAGGCATGGGCACCGACCTTGTGTCGTCGGGCGAGCTTTATACCGCAGCGAGCGTCGGGTTTCCGCTTGAAAAAGCCTATTTTCACAGCAATAATAAGACCGATTTCGACATCGCCTACGCGATCGACGAAGGGGTTGGCTACTTCGTGGTCGACAACGTCGAGGAGCTTGACGCGATCGACAAGATCGCGCACGACAAGGGAGTAAATCAGAAAATTTTGCTCCGTCTTACCCCCGGCATCGACCCCCATACATACGCGGCGGTCGCCACGGGTAAGGTCGACTCCAAATTCGGCTCTGCAATCGAAACGGGACAAGCCGAGCAGATAACAAAGTACGCAACAGAGCTTGAAAATATTACCCTTTCGGGATTTCACTGCCACGTCGGCTCGCAGATCTTCGACTCCGAGGTATATCTCGGCGCGTCCGAAATAATGCTTGATTTTATCGCAAAAATGCGCCAAAAATACGGCTTTGAAACCGAAATCCTCGACCTTGGCGGCGGCTACGGCGTCCGCTACCTTGAGGAGCATCCCGAGATCGACATCGCCGCGAACATTCATAAGGTCGCGGCATTTATAAAGAAGCACTGCGAAAAGCTCGGAATAAAAATGCCCTCTATCCGAATGGAGCCGGGCAGAAGCATCGTTGCCGACGCGGGCGTGACCGTCTACACCGCAGGCACGGTAAAGCGCATTCCGGGATACAAAAATTACGTCTCGGTCGACGGCTCAATGGCGGACAACCCCCGCTTCGCGCTCTACGGCTCGCCCTACACCGTCTGTCTTGCAAGCAGAATGACCTCGAATACACCCACGTTCACCTGCTCGCTCGTAGGCAGATGCTGTGAAAGCGGCGACATATTGCAGGAAAACATCACCCTGCCCGCCGACATCAAGCGCGGCGATGTGATCGCAGTGCTGACCACAGGCGCGTATAACTACTCAATGTCCTCAAACTACAACCGCCTCGGCAAGCCCCCCGTCGTAATGCTTCGCGGCGGCAAAGACTATATCGCGGTCAAGCGCGAAACCTTAGAGGATATTTGCAGGAATGATATTTAATAAAAAAGGAACGGCCGCCGCCGTTCCTTTTTTATCAAAACTTAAACCTATCAAGCCTTTTAACCAGCATACCGCCGATAAGACCGATAACCACGCCCGCAACCGTTCCCGAAATGAGCAACACGGGCAAGTAGTAAGCGATCTGCGCAGTCTCCGTTATCAGACAAGCCATAATTATCTGTCCGACGTTGTGCAAAACACCGCCCACAACGCTGATCGCGATGCAGGAAAAGAAATTCAGCTTTTTGAGAATTATCATTCCCGTCAGACTCAGAGCAGCACCCGCGATACCGAACGCCATCGTCTGCACGTTGCCGAAAAGCATCGAAACCAGCACGACGCGTATGATACTGACGATAACAGTCTCCTTCCAGCCGACCTTATAAAGCAAAAACACCATAACGAGATTGGGAAGTCCGACCTTGATGCCGGGTATCGCGACAAGCGCGGGGATCTGACTTTCCACAAAGGAAAGGATCATCGCAAGCGCAATAGAAAGTCCCAAAAATGCAACCTTTTTAGTTTTCATATCAGCCTTTCCTTTCGTCAAAGTTTTTAATGCTGGCAACGGTTTTCACGCCTTGCCAAGAGTTTTTTTGACCGCGGACTAAAAGCCCGCGGTCTTTTTAGATTTAAGTTAACCTACGAGCTCAACGTCAGATTCGGCACCGTAGACCGTGACGGTCAGCTTGTTCGGCAGACAGGTTATGACCTCGCCCGAGCTGTGCACTCTGCCCTGCTTCACACAAAGGTGATCGGGACAGTCGGCATAGGTCAGATAAGCCTGACCGCCCTCAATACAAAGGATATTCGTTCCTCCGTTGAGCGAATATTCGCCATCCTCGGCAAGACTGTATCTTGCCACCTCCTCGCCGTCCACACGAACGACGACGTATGCTCCCTCCTTGCGAGTAAGAGCCCAGATGCCGAGTAACAAGAGTGCCACGGCAAGAACAGCGCAAATGAGAATCAAATCTCTCTTTTTCATCAGAACTTGATCGAGCCGAGCGCAACAAGCGCAAGAGCGATCATACCTGCGGTCAGAAGCGCGATAGGCAGACCGCGGAAGGATGCGGGAATAGCGTCCTCGTCAACCGCGAGATCCTTGAGCTTGCCGTAAAGCGTCATAGTCAGCATAAATCCGATACCGACAGCCACCGCAGTAACGAGAGCTTCAACCAAACCAAGCTCGGTGTTGTGAACGCAAAGACCGAGAACCGCACCGTTGATAGCAAACTTTACGAAATCGGAGTGGCAGTAGTTGTCAAGAACGTTTCTTGCGATAACGTGAAGCACCTCAACCACAAGCAGAACTACGAGCACGAATATCATAGTCTGCATATAAGGCAATTTTACGAGCAGATACTTGTTAAGCGGCCAGGTAATGAGCGTCGAGAGCACCATTACGAGAGTCGTGCCGAGACCGAGAACCATAGATCTCTTGGTCGAGCGCTCGTTTTCGATCACCGCGCCCGTGCCGAGAAAATGAAGCAGAGCGTAGTTGTTGGAAAGAATTCCTGCAAGAAGGATTCCAAGAATAACGTTGATAGTCATTAGCAATTATCCTCCTTTTCCTCGGATTCGTCAAGGTGGTGGTGAAGACCCGTAACCTTGTTAATGATCGCCATAACGATAGCAAAAACGATATAACCGCCAACCGCACCTGCAAGAGCAGAAACCTTGTAGTCCTGAAGGAACGCGATGGGCTTGCCCCAGAAGGTCGCGTTACCGAGCACCTCACGGATAACGGCACAAACTGCCATAACTACCGTGAAGAATACGCCCGTGACCAAAGCCACCTCGATCGACTTGACCTCGCCGTTGTGGTCTGCAACCTCCTCAGCGTCGCGATAAATGACCGCGCTGACCGAGAGTGCCGCGAGATGAACTCCGAGCATCTGAACGACCTCGGGGAACCAAGCCTGCATAAACATCGAAATGATCGAAACGAAGCCTGTGATTATCATAAGATAAACGGGAGTTTTTGCGTATGCGGGAATGATCTTGTGAATAGCCGAAACTACGATAGAAGTAAGGAGCATCGACAGAAGGACTGCTGCGCCCATACCGAGAGCCGCGCGAATATCTGCGCTGGACGCCATAACGAAGCCCGCGCCGATAAAGAGAAGCACGGAGGGCGTACCTCTGAGGAGATAAGATGTTTTAGTCTTTTTCATTACTGTTCTCCTCCCTTGATAGAATTAAATACCGCGAAAGCATCGGAAGTTGCAAGCTTAACTGCGGTAGAAGAAAGCGTTGCGCCGGAAACGAGCACGTCATCGGAAAGAGTTTCCGAGGTAATGCCGTTATACTTTTCTTCAAAAGTCTTGAATGCATCCGAGGATACGTCGCCGTAGCCCTCACTATATACGGGCAGATATTCTACACCGTGTCCGAAGAGGAATTCCTTGACGTCCTGAGATACTATTGCTCCGTCCTCATCGATAACGGTGCAGATCGCCATAGCGTGATCACCGTAGGTAAGAGGACAAGAGTAGAACGCGTAGTAGGTGCCCTCACCTGTCTTGAAGGAGCAAGCGTATACGGTGTTTCCGAAGGTATCGAAGTCGATAGCAGTGATCTCGGTAGCGTCAACATACTTGTCGAGAAGCATCTTCTCTGCTGCTGCGGAGAAATCTGTGAGAGTAGCGGCTGCCACAGCCTCCTCGACAACAGCTGCATTTGCCTCTGTCACGTCGGCACCCGTGGTGTCGTAGACCTTGCAAGAACCTGCCGCATTAACGATAGCAAGAAGAGTTGCCTCGCCGTTCTTGATCATAAACGCGTAGCCCGAGCCGTTAAGCGCCTTGTAGCCCTCAACGATATTACCGCTTGCCGCAACAGCCTCTGCCTTGAGCAAGCCGCCCGAGGTAAGTCCTGTGTGGAGTGCGGGGATCATTTCAGCAAGGATCTGCGCATCGGACTTAACGCCTGCCGCGATAAGATCGTTCTCGATGAGCACGCCCATAGCAGCCTCAACCGAGCCCTTGAAGGCGGAGGAGGAGAACGTAGCACCCGATACGGTGCCAACGTCTGCAAGAGCAGAGTCCTTACCAATGTAAGAAGTCAGATAATTTGCGTCTTTGTCGCGGAAGTCGACCGAATCAGAGTAGGAGTCGAGCTGGATTCCGCAGATCTTACCCTCTGCATCGATACCGATGGTGATCTCCATGGGAGATTCGGAGTAAGAGGACTCAGCGGTGCAACGGATAACGTATCCGAGACCGTTAGCTTCCTTGTAGACCGAAAGAACGCTTGCGGGAACGTTTACGAGAGAGGAAGCGGAGGGATCAGCGGAGCTGTAGATAAGCGCATCTGAGCCAAAGGAAGCACCCTCGGGCATAACTGCGAGAAGCGGAGCAAGCTCTGCGCCTGCGTTGTTAGCCTCGATCATGG
>CAZQLJ010000114.1:0-6021 GCA_964594085.1 uncultured Clostridium sp. | reverse complement strand
AAGGATAAGCCGAAGTTCGGTCAGATGATCGTCTTCGCATTCCAGCAGCTTCTTGCAATTATGGCTGCTACCATCGCAGTTCCCGCTATCGTTGGAAACGGCATGACCGCTTCCGCAGCCCTCTTCGGTGCAGGCGCAGGTACTATCATTTACCAGCTCTTCACCAAATTCAAGAGCCCTGTGTTCCTCGGTTCTTCTTTCGCGTTTATCGGTTCTATGTCCGCGGCATTCGCAGGCGCGACCTCTATGTCGCTTGGATACCTCGGTCTTCTCATCGGCGCTATTCTCGCGGGTCTCATTTACGTGATCATCGCGCTTGTAGTTAAATTTGCCGGCGTTAAGTGGATAAGCAAGCTTATGCCTCCCGCCGTTATCGGTGCGACCGTAACTCTGATCGGTCTCAGCCTTGCGGGCGCGGCTATAAACGACGTATTCTCCTACGGCGGAAAGATCAGCTTCGGCGTTTCGAGTTATTTCGTAATGTCTGATAACATCTGGGTATCTGTAATTTGTGCTCTGGTTACCCTCTTTACCGTTATTCTTTGCTCGGTTTACGGCAAGAAGATGGCAAAGCTTATTCCCTTCATCATTGGTATTCTTGCAGGCTATGCAGTTGCACTCATATTCACCGTTATCGGTATCGCTACCGAAAACACGGCACTTCAAATCGTTGATTTCGCTCCCTTCAAGGCGCTCGTTGCAGACGGCGTGACTCTCAAGACCTTCGTTGACCTCCCCAAGTTCTCCTTTATTGAGGCGTTCAAGGGTGTTGGCGACTTTGAGTGGAGCTACGTTGCTACCGTTGCAGTTGCTTATATTCCCGTTGCTTTCGTTGTATTTGCTGAGCATATCGCAGACCACAAGAATCTCTCCTCTATCATTGAGAGCGATCTTCTTGAAGAGCCCGGTCTCGACAAGACGCTTCTCGGTGACGGCGTTGGCTCTATGGTAGGCGCATTCTTCGGCGGTTGCCCCAACACCACCTACGGTGAGTCGGTCGGTTGCGTGGCTATCACCAGAAACGCGTCCGTCGTTACGATAACCACCACCGCCATTATGGCGATGCTCGTTGCTTTCGTTTCTCCCTTCGTTGCATTCCTTGATTCCATACCCGGTTGCGTAATGGGCGGCGTTTGCGTCACTCTCTACGGATTTATCGCGGTTTCGGGTCTCAAGATGCTCCAGAAGGTTGATTTTGAACAGAACGCAAATCTCTTTACCGTTTCGGTTATCCTTATCACCGGTATCGGCGGTATGGCTATGGCTATCGGCGGCAACGATAAGATCTACATCACTAACATCGCTTGCGCTCTTATTCTCGGTATTCTCGTCAACGTCATGGTAAACAAGTCCAGAAAACAGGACTAAATTAATAAAACTCAACAAGCCAAAAAGGTTGTCGCAAATGCGACAACCTTTTTTTGCGTTTGTTATTTTATATGCTTATCAAGATCGAGCTGTTTCATAAGCGTTTGAACGGTTTTTACGCTTTCTAAATCCAAAGAATTGTTTATTTTCAATTCCTGCGCAGATCGTTTAACTCCACCGTTTCGGGCAACGTCTATCCATCTTCGCACCTGATATATAGGCATCTGGGCGCGACCGCGAAGCTTGGGATATCTCTGCTTAAGTACGTCATAAGGCGCGAAAATTCGCGATATGGCATATCCGCCCTTTCCTCCTCTTGCTTTCTGCCTTGCTGCTATGTGGGCCTTTTTGGTGCCATACGCTCCACCTTGCAGAATAAATTTCTGCATCTCATCGGTCAAAACGATGTGCTCTGCTCCTTCAAACCAACATTCGCAAAGTTTACATACGGACGAATAGAATTTGCCGATCTCGCTTTCCTCACATAGCTGTTTTAAAACAGTCTCATCGTATTCGAGCTTATTTTTGAGCAGATATATATCGGTCAGAGGACGAACTCCGCAACCGCCACCGACAAAATGATATGCCGCGTGCGCTATAAGATGATAAAGCCAAAATTCATTGGTGATAACGAATCTTTCCGAGCTTTCCTCGGCTTTTTTCGTATATTCCCAAACTCTCGAGAGCACCTTGTCAAGTGCGGGAATGTTTTCTTTAATATTAAAGTGTAATTCAAGGTGAACGCCGCTTTCGGAAAACAGATCTATGTCGTGGAAACGCTTATCTCCATCAACCTTGTAAGCAAGCTTTTCAGTCAGCGCCACAATAGCGCTGTCAAGATCCTCCTCTTTGACGAGAACGTCAAGATCGCAGCTCGTACGCATCCAGGGTTCAGGATAAAAGTCGCGAATGACCGCACCCTTAAGCAAGACATACGGTATTTTTTCTTCGTCGAAGATCTTGCAGAGTCTGTCAGTTTCATATTTGAAGTTTTCGTAGCGAAAAACCGCAAGATACTGATCTTTTTCAAATCTTTCGGCTATCTCGGGGGCATTTTCAAGCAGTCGCGCCCTTGCCAGCGACATACCGACAAGATGCGCGAGATCGTGTCTTTTCGAAAGCCTATAGACCTCGGCAAGCTCTTGTTTCGTAGGAATTTGATCGATTGTAAGCTCACGGTCAAAAAGGACGTTGCCCAGACACGAGATCATCAGATCAAATATTCTATTGCTCATATCCGAGCCTCCTTTCAGTTCTATCGGTCAGAATTTTCTCCAGACCATCTTGTTGACAACACCCGTATAGGATTGAATTATTTTCACCACCTTGGTCGAAACGATCTCGTCGGTGTATGTAGGCACGGGGATTCCATGGTCGCCCTGCGCGGTCATTTCAACCGCGGTGTCTACCGCCTGCAGAAGCGAGCTTTCGTCGATGCCTGCAAGAATGAAGCAAGCCTTATCAAGCGCCTCGGGGCGCTCGGTCGAGGTTCTTATGCAGACTGCGGGAAAGGGCTCGCCAACACTGGTAAAGAACGAGCTTTCCTCGGGGAGAGTGCCGCTGTCGGAAACGACTGCAAATGCGTTCATCTGCAAGCAGTTATAGTCATGAAAGCCGAGTGGCTCGTGGCAGATAACTCGTTTGTCGAGCTCAAATCCGCTTGTCTCAAGTCTCTTTTTGCTTCTCGGGTGGCAGGAATAAAGCACGGGCATATCGTACTTCTCTGCCATCTTATTTATTGCGGTGAAGAGCGACAAAAAGTTCTTTTCGGTGTCGATGTTCTCTTCTCTGTGTGCCGAGAGAAGAATGTATTTTTTCTTTTCAAGTCCGAGTCGTGTGTGGATATCGCTCGCCTTTATCTCATCGAGATTTGCGCGCAAGACCTCTGCCATTGGCGAGCCTGTAACGTAGGTTCTCTCCTTGGGCAGACCGCACTCGTGCAAATATGTTCTTGCCTGCTCGCTATATGCGAGATTCACGTCAGAGATTATATCTACGATGCGGCGGTTGGTCTCCTCGGGCAGACACTCGTCCTTGCATCTGTTACCCGCCTCCATGTGAAAGATCGGGATATGAAGTCTCTTTGCGGCGATCGCAGAGAGGCAGGAGTTGGTATCTCCGAGAACGAGCAACGCGTCGGGCTTGATCTCATTCATCAGCTTATAGGAGCAGTTGATTATATTGCCCACGGTCTCGCCAAGGTCGTCGCCGACGGCGTTCATATAGATCTCGGGAGCCTCAAGCTTCAGATCCTTGAAGAAGACTCCGTTGAGATTATAGTCGTAGTTCTGACCCGTATGCGCAAGGATACAGTCAAAATACTTACGGCATTTTGTGATAACGGCTGAAAGGCGGATTATCTCGGGGCGCGTGCCGACGATGATAAGCAACTTCAGCTTGCCGTTGTTTTTAAATTTTGCGTCGCTGTAATCAAGTTTCATATTCATTCTACCACCTCAAAAAACGTATCGGGTCTTGTCGGGTCGAACTGCTCGTTTGCCCACATGAGCGTGACGAGATCCTCGGTGTCCGACAGATTTATTATGTTATGGGTATAACCCGGGAGCATGTGCACGGCTTCGATCCTCTCGCCCGAGACCTCGAAACCTATCACCTCGTCGGAGCCGATCTTACGCATCTGTATAAGTCCCTTGCCGCTTACCACGATGAAAAATTCCCACTTCGTGTTATGCCAATGCTGACCCTTCGTGATGCCCGGCTTCGAGATATTTACCGAGAACTGACCGCATTTTTCGGTCTTTAAAAGCTCGGTGAAGCTACCGCGCGCGTCAACGTTCATCTTCAACGGAAAAGAGACCTTTTCGGCGGGAAGATAGGACAGATACGTGCTATAAAGCTTCTTGGCGAAGCTATTGTAAGGGATTTCGGGCATAACGAGTGTTTGGGGCTGGTCACGGAAGGCTTCAAGCAATTCAACCATCTCGCCAAGCGTGACTCTGTGTGTCGTAGGAACGGCGCAGAAGCGTCCGTTGTCGCAAAGAACGGTATCTATACCGTCAAACTCGCAACGATGCTCTCTGCCCTCAAGCGCGGCGATCATTTCGTCGACCAGATCGTCGATATAGAGCAATTCGAGCTCTGTTTTAGGGTCGTTGACGGTTATCGGCAGGTCGTTGGCGATATTGTGGCAGAAGGTTGCCACGACACTGTTATAATTCGGTCTGCACCACTTGCCGAACAGATTCGGGAAGCGGTAAACGAGCACATTTGCGCCCGTTTCGGCGGCATAGTCGAAGAACAGCTTCTCTCCCGCCTTTTTGCTTCTGCCGTAGTCGCTATCGTAGCGACCGATAAGGGTTGCCTGGATCGACGACGAAAGCATCACGGGGCATTTGTTGTTATATTTTTTTAGCGTGTCGAGAAGCTTGGAGGCAAAGCCGAAATTGCCCTGCATAAACTCCTCGGCATTTTGCGGACGGTTGACTCCCACGAGGTTGAAGACGAAGTCGGCTTTTTCGCAGGCTTCCTCGAGCACTGCTTCCCCCGAGTCTATATCGTAAAGATAAAGCTCGTCCACCGAAAGCGCGGGGTGAGTTCTATCCTTGCCGTCTCTTATGTTCTTGAGCGCTTCGGTCAGGTTTTTGCCAACGAAACCGTTCGCACCCGTTATAAGTATCTTCATAATTTATTTACCCATTTTCGCAAGCTCTTCCTGAATATAGGCGAGAGATGCAATCTTTGCCTTGGTTTCCTCAACGTTAAGAAGCTTTGTATTATGAGAATTGAATTCGGTCAAAGTGTTTCTTTCGGTATTTCCCTGATTGAAGTACTTGTCATAGTTCAAGCCTCTCTTGTCGCAAGGAACGCGGTAGAAATTGCCAAGGTCGATAGCGTTCGAGCATTCCTCGTTTGTGAGCAAGGTCTCGTACATCTTTTCGCCGTGACGGATACCGATCACCTTGATATTGTCCTTATCTCCGCCGAACAATTCGCAGACCGCCTCTGCCTGAGTCTTTATGGTGCAAGCCGGTGCTTTCTGAACGAGAATGTCCCCGCTTTCGCCGTGCTCAAACGCAAAGAGCACGAGATCGACCGCTTCTTCAAGCGACATAATAAATCTTGTCATCGTGGGATCGGTGATAGTGATCGGATTGCCCGCCTTGATCTGCTCGATCCAAAGCGGAATTACAGATCCGCGCGAGCACATTACGTTGCCGTATCTTGTGCAGCAGATCTTGGTCTTCTCGGGGCTGACCGTCCTCGACTTCGCAACAATGACCTTTTCCATCATTGCCTTGCTTGTTCCCATAGCGTTTACGGGGTACGCCGCCTTGTCGGTCGAAAGGCACACTATATTCTTGACCCCTGATTCGATTGCGGCGGTCAGCACGTTTTCGGTACCGAGAACGTTGGTCTTTACTGCTTCGATCGGGAAAAACTCGCAGGAAGGCACTTGCTTGAGCGCTGCCGCGTGGAATATGTAGTCAACTCCGTGCATTGCATTCTTCACACTCTGAATATCACGGACATCGCCAAGGTAGAATTTGATCTTTTCCGCTACCTCGGGCTTGGTCGCCTGAAAATAGTGGCGCATATCGTCCTGCTTTTTCTCGTCGCGCGAGAAGATGCGTATTTCACCGATATCGGTGTCAAGGAATCTATTAAGCACGGCGTTGCCGAAGGATCCCGTTC
>CAZQLJ010000113.1:0-6104 GCA_964594085.1 uncultured Clostridium sp. | reverse complement strand
TGCTCAACATCTCCCCCTTAAGAAACCCCCTATCGCCTTCGGCACACTGTGTTTCCTGAACTTAAATCCGTGGGGTTGAACGTCCTGATGGGGCTTTTTCGTCCACTTAAAACCTAAGTAATGCTTATTGCTCGCACACGCTTGTGCTTCGCAAGAGGAATAAAGTGTAGGAGGATGCCTCACTACTCGCCTGTGGCGTAACAAAGCGTAGGAAGATGGCTTCACTACTCGCCTGTGGCGTAAAAGCCTTCCCTTGTGAGGGAAGGGGGACCACCGCAGGTGGGGGATGAGTAGAACACGCCACCGTGTCTACCGTTAATCACGCGCGAGCACTAATGACTACACCATTCCTCGCCACACTTGCTTTCGCCCCAACAAAATGGTCACTTTATTGGCACATAAGAAAATATTTGTTTACTTTCGTAAATAATTGTTGACAAATCATACGGTTTGTGCTATAATAATGCTGAAGGGCGGTGAATGTATATGTACATCGATTACAGCAAGCTTTGGAAGCTTCTCATAGACAAAAATATGACCAAATCCGATCTTTTGGAGCTTACGGGTATAAGCTCAAGGGTTTTGGCAAAGCTTTCAAAAAATGAAACTGTCACTACTGACACGATCGCTAGGATATGCACGGCGCTCGGTTGCGACGTGAGCGACATTATGGAATGCGTGAGCGAAAGTAAAATGTCGGTTTACGCATATTACAAAAAGTTTGGCAAGGTCGAGGAAAAAAGCGAGACCTTCAAGGTCGTCCGCTTCACGCTGAACGATCAAAAATATACCGTATATGAATCAAAAAAGACTGCCAACGGCAGTATTACAGTCAGGTGCGGCAAAAACGGCACGGTTATGTGGGAGGAGCCTGATCACGCAGGGCATATTAATTTGCCGCCCATAGTGAGCGTGCTTGTCAAGCCCACGCGAGAAAAGGACGAAATAGTTATCGTTCTGATAAAGGGAAAGCCCGGCTGCATCAGCGGACTTGACGAAAACGGGTTCGTTTCAAGCAGAGGTATCTTACAAAAAGACACCGATATTTACGTTATGAGCGAGACAGCTTTCAAGCTTTTCAAAATAAATTGAGAAAGCACAAGCTATAGCATATAGAAAGGAAAACGTTATGTCCAACATTTTTGACATTTTCAAGAAGATAGAAAAAGAGAAGAACGACAAGGCGCAGGCGGCTATCACGCATCTTGTGGTCGGTCTCGGAAACCCGGGCGACAAGTACTTTTACACGAGGCACAACGCGGGATTTTTGGCGATGGACTATATCTCGCAGAAGTGCGGCGCGACCGTCAATCGCTCAAAGTTCAAGGCTCTCGTAGGCGACGCAACTATCGCCGGAAAGCGAGTTCTTTTGATGAAGCCGCAGACCTTGATGAATGCCTCGGGCGACGCGGTCATCGAGGCGGCGAATTTTTATAAAATCCCGATCGAGAACATAATCGTGCTCTCCGATGACGTAAATCTCGACGTTGGACGGATAAGAGTTCGCAAAAGCGGCTCGGACGGCGGTCAGAAGGGTCTGCGCTCGATAATTACCCGCATGGGAAGCGACAATTTCCCGAGAATTCGCTTCGGTGTCGGCAAAAAGCCGCACCCCGATTACGATATGGCGGATTGGGTGCTCGGCAATCTCTCCGATGCCGACAAAAAGACGCTTTTCGATTGCTTTGTCGTCGCTTACGACGGACTCGAAAAGCTCCTCTGCGGCGACGTGGACGGCGCTATGCAGGTTTGTAACGGAAAGAAGTAATTTGAAGTTCAAATTTTGATTTGTCGGACTGTTTGAAATTGCATATACACGCCGTTTCGTCGGTTCAAATCGTTCGTTCACGGGACGTCGAGGGCGCCGTCCCCTACGACCATGAAATTGTTCAAAATCCTTCTACGGCAACAAATTGGCGAAAGCTTAAAACCGTAGGGGACGGCGCCCTCGACGTCCCTCCTACGATGGTTTTCTAATGTTCGCCTCGGCGGTGTGTATCTCCCCGCTAAATTGCAATTTATCATTAAATTCGGAGGCAAAATGCCAAATATATTAACGACCCCATTGCGCGCGGACAGTGAGTATCTTCAGCTCCTTGAGACCGTGCAAAAATGCTTTGGCAACAAGTCGTTGCCGATCCTTGCAAGCGGACTTTGCACGGGCGCGGCGGACGCGCTCACGGTCTGTCTTTGCGAGGACAGCGCGACGGAGCGAAGGTCACCCGTACTGATCATCTGTCCCGAGGAAAAGGAGTGTCAGCGACTGCGCCGAGACCTCGAGCAGTTCGGTCACCCCTCTGCGTTTTTCGTCGCGCGCGACTTAACATTTCATAACGTAACCGCCTCCCGTGAGTTTGAGCACGAGAGGCTAAAGGTGTTGTCTGGCATACTTTCGGGCGACTATGATTTCGTCCTGACCACGCCCGACGTTGCGCTCGGCTACACGATGCCGCCAAGTGTTCTGCGAGAGAGCGTTATCAGAGTAGATTACGACACGAGAACCGAGCCCGCGAGACTCGCCGAAAGGCTTGTCGCGGCAGGATTTTCGCGCGTTGATATGGTTGAGGGGGCGGGACAGTTCGCGCTCCGCGGCGGCATAGTTGACGTCTATGCGCCGAACGGCGAATTCAAGACTGCCGACGGCGATACAAGACGCGGCGCTTTCCCACTCCGAATAGAATTTTTCGACGATGAGATCGACCGAATGAGCATCTTCGATGCCGAAACGCAGAGATCGACCGTCAACATACGCGAGGCGACCTTCACCCCCGCAAGAGAGCTGCTTGTAACCGCCGAGGTGCGCGACCGACTTGAAAAGGCGATCCGCAGCCGTTTCCGTGAATCGCACGACGAAAAGGTCTGCGAGACCCTGACACGCGAGATAGCCGCGCTTTCGGGCGAGCTTTCGGAGGTCAGCTTCATCGATAAATATATCTCGCTCGTCTACCCCGAAAGGTGCAGTCTGCTCGACTATTTCGGCGAAAAAACGCTGGTTATCGTCCGTTCGACTGCGGCGGTGGGCGACAGACTCAAGGCAGAGAAGTGGCACGAAAACGAAATGATCAAGGAGCTCGTCGCAGGCGGCACTCTCTCCCCGAAATATGCCGAATATTCGAAAAATGAGGCGGCGCTTGAGCTCTTTTTCGATGCAAACGTCACCGTCCACCTCAATTCGCTTTCGGGCGGACTCGGTGGCAAGCGCCTTGCTGGAATGTTTGGCTTCCGCACCCGTCAACCCGTCAGCTACACGGGAAACCTCGACCTGCTTTGCGGGGACCTCGTGACCTATCAGCATGGCGGCTACGCGGTGGTCATAATGACCGAAAACGAGACTGCGGCGAAAAATCTTGCCGACATTCTGCGCGACGCGGATTTTACTCCCCTCGTCACTGCGGGAGAGAGCGCGAACGGCGAAAAATTCAACTCCAAGCTCGTGTATATCACGTGGAAAAAGTCGCTTTCGGGCTATGAGCTCATCACTCCGAGGATCGCGGTCATCTCGACCGAGGGCGGTCGCTCGTCGGGCGGACTTCATGCCACGGGCAAGAGCCGTACAAGACGCAAAAAGCGTGACGACGCAAGGGCAATCTTGTCCTATGCCGAGCTTAACGAGGGCGATATCGTCGTACATGAGATCTACGGTGTCGGTCGTTATCTAGGACTTGAAAAGATCAAAATTGACGGTGTCACGAGAGACTACATCAGTATACAGTACGCGGGCTCGGATAAGCTCTGCATGCCCGTTGAAAAGCTCGATCTCGTGTCGAAATATATAGGCGCGCACTCGGACGACGGACTCGTCAAGCTCTCAAAAATGGGCGGCGAGCAGTGGAAAAAGACCAAGAGCAGAGCCAAGAGCGCGGTGCAGGAGATGGCGAAGGATCTCATCAAGCTCTACGCCGAACGAATGAGACGGCCGGGCTACGCGTTTGACCCCGACGACGATATGCAAAGGAGCTTTGAGGAGTCCTTCGACTACGACGAGACCGACTGCCAGCTCGATGCGATCGCGGAGGTCAAGCAGGATATGATGAGAAGCACGCCGATGGACCGACTCCTTTGCGGTGATGTTGGATTTGGCAAGACCGAGGTCGCGTTCCGCGCGGCGTATAAGGCGGTGCTTTCGGGCAAGCAGGTCGCGATACTTGTGCCCACCACGATCCTCGCGCTCCAACACTTTCAGACCGCGCAGAGCCGAATGAGAAATTTCGCGGTCAATATAGATATGATATCCCGCTTCCGCACACCCAAGCAGGTCGAGCAATCCTTGCGCCGACTCGAGCGCGGAGACACCGATATAATTATAGGAACTCACAAGCTGCTCGGCAAGGACGTAAAATTTCATGATCTTGGTCTGCTCATCGTCGACGAGGAGCAGAGATTCGGCGTGGCGCAAAAGGAAAAGCTCAAGCAGCTCGGCGGCAACGTCGACGTGCTGACACTTTCGGCAACCCCGATCCCGAGAACTCTCAATATGGCAATGGGAGGAATTCGCGACATCTCGCTTCTCGACGAAGCGCCCGACGACCGACTCCCCGTGCAGACCTACGTTCTCGAATACGACGACCTTATAATCTTCGAGGCGATCAGACGTGAGCTTCGCCGCGGCGGACAGGTCTTTTATATCCACAATTTCGTCGAATCGATCGACAATATAGCCGCGCATATCGCAAAGGAAATTCCCGAGGCAAGAGTCACGGTGGCGCACGGCAAGATGGACAAGGACGAGCTTGAGGACATCTGGAGTCGAATGCTCGCAGGTGAGATCGACGTGCTGGTCAGCACCACGATCATTGAAACGGGAATTGATATCCCGAATGCAAACACGCTCATAGCCGACCGCGCCGACCGACTCGGTCTCTCCCAGCTCCACCAGCTCAGAGGTCGTGTCGGACGCTCGTCGCGCCGCGCTTACGCCTATTTCACATATCCGAAAAACAAGGGGCTCAGCGAGATCGCGCAAAAGCGACTCGAGGCGATCAAGGAGTACGCCGAGTTCGGCGCGGGATTCAGGATTGCGTTGCGCGATATGGAAATTCGCGGCGCGGGCAACATTCTCGGCGCGGAGCAGCACGGTCACCTTGAGGCGATCGGATACGACCTTTATATCAAGCTTCTTAACGACGCGGTGCTTGAAGAAAAGGGAGAGAAGCCCAAGGAGCGAGAGGACTGTACGGTCAGCTTTGAGCACGACGCGTTCATTCCCGACAGCTACGTTCGCTACCCCGGGCAGAGAATGACGCTTTACAAGCGCATAGCCTTGATCCGCAATCAGTACGATGCCGACGACATCGCCGACGAGCTGCTCGACCGCTTCGGCGAGCTGCCGAACTCGGTTGAAAATCTGCTCCGAGTGGCGCTTATCAGATCGCAGGCAAGCGAGCTCGGCATAAGACAAGTGACCGAGATAAACGGTGAGGTTCGCTTCTATCAGAACGAGCTTGATATCCCGATGTGGCAGGAAATGTCGTTTATTATGGGCGGCAGAGTTCGTGTGATGATGGGCTCGGTCGGAGAAAGCTTCGTCACGCTTCGACTGAAAAACGGCGAGAATTCGCTGACCATAATTAACAGAATGTTTGAAAAATATCTTGAAACTGTACAAAATGAGGATAAAAATTCCGAACAATTGTGATGTATAATTGTTAAAATGCAGATTTTTCGTCCGAAAACGCCGAAAGATCCGCTAAAACCGAAAAATCCCCATTTTTGCTTCAAAAAAGGAATAAATAATGAAAAAAACAGTTAAAATTATCGCCCTTGTGCTCGCTTTTTGTATGCTCGCGGTGTCGCTTTGCGCCTGCGGCGGCAGTGGCGAGACTATGATGACCTTTGCGGACAAGCGCCTGACGGTCAACACCTACGAGCTTATGCTCTCGCGAATGAAGGGCACGCTTGCGACCTACGGCTACGACGTAAGCTCCGAGAGCTTCTGGAAAACGGTCATCTCGCCCGACGGCACGACCTACGACGACTATTTCCGCACAAGCGTTCTCGAGCAGGCGAGCAGATACGTCATCGCCGAGTATCTTTTCGATCGCTACGGTCTCGTTCTGACCGAGGAGAGAGAGGAGCTTGTGGACGATCTTATGGCTTTGTGCGTC
>CAZQLJ010000112.1:0-6151 GCA_964594085.1 uncultured Clostridium sp. | reverse complement strand
GTAAAGAATGAGAATTGGATTTCTCGCTGTATGTCAATCTATATGTCTTTAGGACTTTTTGTAAAAGCAAAAGTCAAAGTATATGTTGACGGCGCTGAGACAAATCCGATTGTACTTAAGGCTAGAAAGGAGCCATATATTATAGACGTAGAACCGGGAGCACATTCATTTGTTTTTGAAGCAAAGAGCAGAGCAAAGGTAGATAAGTTTCTTAGTGGTGCAATGGGCTGGTTCATTGGATTGGGATTTGGCAACTTTTTTAGTGCTACGATTTTCCAAAAAGCTGCCTCTGATTTTACTTCTGGAATCATGGGACATAGCAAGGTTCAAGAAAATTTATTAGAATGCGAGTTGCAGGAAGGTGACGTTCTGAAAGTAAGCATAAAACCAAAAAGAAATGGAGCCGTAAAGGTTAAATTACTATAAACAGGTGAGGCTCAAATGGATTGCTTAGATAAAAAAACAGAATATCAAAATATACTGCTTCAAATCGCTGACACGCAAAACAAGTTACTTCGTCTTAGCCTTGACTTAGAAAATCGTTTTGCAATAATGATACAACCTAAAAAAGTAGGATTGTTTGGAAGAAAAAAGAAAACAGAGTGCTTGGAAAAAGAAAGACTTCTGTATGAATTGGATAGTTTAAAAACTCGTGCAAGGATAATCTTGGATATTTCGGAAGATAGTAATACTTTTTTCTGGTGGAATGTACCATGGGATTATGTGGAGGAATATTTAGTGTATGGGTTGCTGGAAACAGAAGAAAATGAAAATTGGCGACATCAGTATAAATGGCTAAGTCTTTTCCAAGAGAGCTCGCTGGTGTGAACCATACCGTCAACACCGCCGAGGTCTACGAATGCGCCGAAGCTGGTCATGCTCTTAACCTTACCGGTGTACTGCTTGCCCTCTTCGATGTTTGCCCAGAACTCTGCCTCAGCCTTCTTTCTCTCCTCGCGGAGTACGGAGCTGATAGAGCCCTTTGACTTCTTGTTCTCAACCTCAGTAAGTCTGAGCTTAACGGTCTGTCCGATCATAGCGGAAAGATCGCTGTTCTTGGGTGTGCCTGTCTGGGATGCGTGAACGAATACGCGAGTGCTGCCGTCAACGAGGACGATAACACCAACGTTGCCCTTAACGGTCTCGATTACGGTACCCTCAAGGATCTCGCCTGCTTCTTTAGCGGCAACGATCTTGCCCCAGTTTCTGTCGGAATCAACTCTCTTCTTATCAAGAGTAGCAAATCCCTCAACGTCGCTTACGCGAACTACGAATGCCTCAACGGCATCACCGATCTTGAACATCTCGGTCAGCTTTGCAGAAGGATCGTCTGTTATCTTATCTGCTTTGATAATGCCTGTGACTTTAGCGCCGATGTCGAGCTGGATCTCGCTGTCGTTAACTGCGGTTACGTATCCGGTAACAGTATCTCCTGTATTTAAAGTTTTGAAAGATGTCTCGAGAAGTTCAGCAAAATTCTCTTTAGTCATGGTCTTTTCTACCTCCTTAATTATATCGTGCGGGGTAGACGCTCCCGCTACGATTCCCACGTTTTCGTGGTTAAACGGAAAATACTGTTTCAGCTCATCTGCGGTTTCTATCATAACGGTGTTTTCGCACTCGGCGCGGCATATTGAATATAGCTTTGCCGAATTCGAGCTTCCTTTGCTACCGATAACGATCATAAAATCATTATCTCGCGATAGCTGTGCTGCTTCGATCTGTCTTTTTTCCGTAACATTACATATTGTATCAAAAATTAAAGGATTTGTATATACCTTTTTTGTAAATTTTTTTGTTTTCTCCCATTCGCCCAAATTTTGTGTAGTTTGAGCTACCAAAATTGTTGCTTTTGCGCAATTAGTACTGACCTTTTTTTCGGCTACCGCAGACTCGAGCTCGTCTGCTTTTTCAAAAGTAAATACTTCACCGTCAAATCGGCTGCAAAACCCCTTTACCTCGGGGTGATCCGCCGAGCCGAGCACAAGCAAGAGCCCCTCGGGGTCGTTGTGCTGTGCCACTATTTTATGTATCTTCTGAACAAAGACACAGGTACAGTCCACATACGAAAAATGGGGATTTTTCTCGGCGCATCTCTCCAAAAGCTCCTCGGTCTCTCTCGGTATGCCATGCGCCCGAACGAAGATCTTAACGGGTGCGCTCTCGCTTGCCTCGTTAGAAAGTCTTTCGACGTCGCCTATCTCTGCCAATCCGACTCCGTCTGATGCAAGACGCGCGCTGTAAACGTCGTTGTGGATCAGCTTGCCAAGTGTGAATATTCGCTCGCCCTTGGGCGCTTTTTTTATTTCCCTTTCGACCTGATCCGCAGCCCTTGCCACTCCGAAGCAAAAGCCCGCGTTTTTCGCGACCGTCACTTTTTTTACGTCATTTTCCACGCTTTTTGTCCTCCGCTTCGGCTTTATCGTAAAGCTCGCAGACTCGCTCGAACATAACGTTGCTTATTCTCGTGTATTCGCCCGTAGCGTCGGGATCGTATCCAAGCTCCTCGAATTTTATCGGCTTGCCGTAGTAAACGTCAACTCTGCGGAAGAAGGCAAATTTATTCTTTTTAGTCCTTATATAGCACGGCAGAATAGACACCTGAGCGCGAGTCGCTATCATAGCCGCCCCGTTTTTTAAGGTCGCTTCTCTCGGTGTTTTGCCCTTTTCTCTGTGTCCCTGCGGGAAGATTCCTATGCACTTGCCCTCTTTGAGCATCGATATAGTCTTCTTTATAGCAGACACGTCGGCTTTTTTACGGTCTACGGGGTATGCTCCGAGAGCCGCGACAAGCTTATTGAGAAGCGGCACCTTAAAGAGCTCCTTTTTAGCCATATAATGAGGCTGCTGCTTGGTTCCCGCCGCGCACAAGAACACCGGATCGGCATTTGAGATGTGGTTACATATCATGATATACGGTCCTTCCTCGGTGGAGGGCTCGTTTTCAAGGTCGTGATAGTGTAATCTGAAGATAAATCGGATCAGAGGTCCGAGGACCTTTACAAATCCGCTGTAAACCTTACTTTTCAATTTCTTGTTACTCCCGTTTTTTCAGTTATAACTTTGATGATGTATTCTACCGACTGCTCAAAATCGTAATCGGAATTATCGAAAAGATGTGCATCGTCGGCGGGCTTAAGAGGGGCGACGTCTCTGCTACTGTCAGCTCGGTCGCGCTCGACAAGCTCACTGAGAACGTCCTCGTACTTAACCTCGGCGCCCTTGGCGATCAGCTCCTTGTATCGTCTGTTTGCTCTCGCCTGCTCCGAGGCTGTCAGGAAGATCTTAACGTCGGCATCGGGAAGAATGACCGTTCCGATATCGCGGCCGTCCATAATAACGCTGTTCTCTCTTGCGAGCTTCTTCTGAGTTTCAAGCAAGAACGCACGGACGTTTCCGACCGACGAGCAAGCTGACGCGTACATTGAAATGTCGGGCTGTCTGATCTTATCGCCGAGATCCTCACCGTTGAGAATAACGTGCTGTGCGCCGTCTACGTATTTGATCTCGATATTTATACCGTCGAGCATCGGTGTGATCTTCTCGCTTACCTTTGCCTCATCAACCGAAAGGCCGTGCTCTCTTGCATAGTATCCGACCGTGCGGTAAAGTGCTCCCGTATCAACGTAAATGATGCCAAGTCTTTTCGCTATCTCCTTGGAAATAGTGGATTTGCCCGCGCCTCCGGGTCCGTCGATGGCAACTGCTATCTTTTTCATTGTTTATTTGCTCCTTAAATATTTTTGTTATTCTGCGGCATGCTCTCCCGCCACGACCGCGGTGGAAAACGCGATCTGAAGATTAAAGCCGCCCGTGTACGCATCGAGGTCAAGCACCTCGCCTGCAAAATAAAGCCCCGAGACTATCTTTGACTCCATAGTTTTCGGATTTATTTCGTTCACTGCGACTCCGCCCTTGGTTATTATCGCCTCTTCGATGGATCGGAAGCGCGACAACGGGATCTTCATATATTTGATAGCCTCGAGAAGTCTTCTTCTCTCCTCCTTCGTGACCGAATTAACCTTTTTTCTCGGGTCTATGCCACAGATATCGACGATCGGCTCGATCGCCTTAAGCGGCAAAAGATCGCCCAGAGAATTGATAAAATCCTTATTGTTATATTTGAGAAAATCGGCTCTGATCCTCGCGTCGAGTGCCGACTCGTCAAGCGCGGGCTTGAGGTCGATGATCGCGTCGTATATTCCCTTTTCTATATCGGGAATATGCGCCGAGGCAGACAGCACCATAGGTCCCGTCATACCGAAATGAGTAAACATCATCTCGCCGAAGTCGTCGTATACGACCTTTCCGTTATCTCTGCGAGCTATTTTCAGGGCAACGTTTTTGAGCGACAGTCCCTGCATTCTCGCGCAAAGATTGGTGTCGGCAACGATAGGCACGAGCGACGGGCGAAGCGCGGTGACGGTATGTCCAGCCTCTTTTGCGAATCTGTATCCGTCTCCGTCCGAGCCTGTTCCGCTATAGGATCTGCCGCCCGTACAAACGATAACGCTGTCGCACTGATAGCTCTTTGCACCAACCTTTACTCCGACGACTCTCCCCTGCTCGATCTCTACCGAGGTGACTTTATCGTACACGACCGTAACGCCGCAATCACGGCACCTGTCGGCAAGCGCGTTGACTATGTCTGCCGCCTTATCCGACACGGGAAAAACTCTGCGACCTCTCTCGGTCTTCAGAGGTACTCCACAGCCCTCAAAGAAGTCCATAGTGTCAGCGGTGGAAAAGCGATTGAGCGCCGTATACAAAAAGCGGGGATTGGTGGGCACGTTGGTAAGAAACTCATTGGTCGGGCAATCGTTAGTCACGTTACAGCGTCCCTTGCCCGTTATGCGAAGCTTTCTTCCGAGGCGGTCGTTCTTCTCGAACAAGATCACTTCTGCTCCGCTATACGCGGCGTGAATTGCCGCCATCATTCCCGCGGCTCCGCCTCCAACGACGGCTACGGTTTTATTTTTTACGTTGTTTTCCATATCAGTTGTTGGTCTTGTCGTAAACGTTGTATTCGTCCCAGATCTCTTCAAGACGGTGAAGTCGCTTTGAAAGCACCTCACGGCTCTCTCTTGATACCGAAACTATAAGCGCGTTGATCACAGACATAGGTGCAACGAGTGAGTCGGCGAACGATGCCATATCGCTTTGCGCTACGAGAAGCTGATCTGCGTGCTCGGCAAGAGGCGAGCTCTCGCTATCTGTCAGCGCGATAATGTCCGCACCCGCGTCGTGAGCATAGCCCATGCTCTTGATAATACTTCTTGAATAGCGAGGGAAACTGACCGCGATAAGCACGTCGCCCTCTCCGATTCCCATCATCTGCTCAAATGCCTCGTTACCCGAGGTGGTCTGGATCAGACGAACGTTGTCGAATATCATACGCAGGCTGTAATTGAGAAATCCTGCAAGATACGAGGACGCTCTCAAACCGATAATATAGATGTTCTTCGCGCCGACGATGTTTTTGACAGCGGCATCGAACGATGCTCTGTCCATTCCCTCAACCGTGCGCTTGATCTTGTCTATATCGGAATAAAGCACCTTTTCGAGCACGTCGCCCTCACCTATGAGATTATTGGTGACCTCAACTCTTTGAACCGAGGTCAATCTTGAGCGTATAAGCTCTCGGAGCGATTTCTGAAACTCGGGATATCCGTCAAAGCCAAGCTCCATAACGAAACGCACGACGGTGGACTCCGAAACTCCAACCTCGTGTCCAAGCTTTGCGGCGGTCATATAAGCCGCTTTATCATAATGCTCGCTGACGTAAGAGGCTATTTGCTTCTGTCCCTTGGAGAAATTTCCTTTATTGGCCTCGATCAGCTTTAAAATGTCGTTTTTCAATCTTTTTTCCGTACCTTTCCGCGTTATTTTGGGGCACAACAGTACATTTTTTAATTATATACCTTTTTGCCGCGATTGTCAATCGAAAATGAATTTTATTTCATCATTTTCGGATCATTTTTGCCTCTTTTTAGCAAACTGCACAGAAATCGGAGCTTTTTTTCTACATTTGAAGCAGTAACAATATTTTCGCATTCTATTTACAAGCTGTTAAAAATGTGGTACAATATCTTTGTGTGGGGTTTGTCGAATTTTGTATTTTCAACGGGGTCCGCACAAAAAATAATTTCAT
>CAZQLJ010000111.1:0-6173 GCA_964594085.1 uncultured Clostridium sp. | reverse complement strand
GTTAAGTTTGAGCATAAGGCAGGCGGAAGAAAGCAGGTTAGCGTATACGCTGACTAATTCTTCTGTTAATAGATAAGGGGTGCGGAAGACGCACCCTTTATCTGTTTTTTCGCCCCTCGACTTTTTCCGTATGCGGCGTCTCTATACGCAAGCAAAGCTTGATGTCCTCAAAAGCGGCTCGACTTACGAAAATGTAAGCATACGCAAGCTTATGCTTGCTAATGTGAGTTTGCCAAAGCAAACATCACCTTCGCCTTGCTTTTTCCGGTGCGTCTTGCCTACGAAAAAATTCGAGGGGCTACTTTATTTTAAAGTGTTTGAAAAAGCTATTGTTTTTTCTGAAATTTTATGGTAAAATAAGGTATCAAGGAAAATAGGAGTATTTATGAAAATACTTTACGAGGATAAATACCTGATCGTTTGTGAGAAGCCTGTGGGGGTGGAGTCGCAATTAAGCAGTCGTGGGAAAGAGGATATGCTGACGCTTTTGTCGGAGTACAGACGGGAGAGGAGCGAGGAGGCTTATATTGGTCTCGTTCACCGTCTTGACGTAGCGACGGGCGGCGCGATGATATACTCCAAAAGGGAGGATATGACGGGGAAGTTATCGGCGCTCGTGCCGTCGGGCGACTATAAAAAGGTCTATCTTGCCGTTGTTCACGGAGAGCCTGCCGAGTGCGAGGGTGAGATGCGCGATCTTCTATACCACGACAAGACAAAGAACAAGTCCTACGTTTGCGATAAAAAGCGACAGGGAGTCAAGGAGGCGGTGGCGAATTACCGCTTACTTGAGACCGTTGAGCGAGAGAATGGTGAGAAAATGTCTTTGGTTGAAGTCGAGCTGATAACGGGCAGAACTCATCAGATACGAGTGCAATTTGCATCTCGGAAGATGCCTCTTGTGGGTGACGGAAAGTACGGCAGCCGTGACAACAAGGCGAGCTGTGCGCTTTGGTCACACAGGGTTGAGTTTATACATCCGATAACGAAAAAGGCGATTGTTTGTAAATGTTTTCCAGAAGATATATATCCGTGGTCTTTGTTTTCAATAGAAGAGTAATAATGATAGCATAAATGGAGGTTTTTATGAATAAGCAGGTTGAAAAGTACGGCGAGTTGATCAAGGCTTACGTTAAGGAAAACTATAAGAAGGTTTTCCGTGAGCCCGCAGGGGTTATGCAGCACAAGTACATCGTTCCCGGAAGCATCTATGAGTCGCTTTGGGATTGGGACAGCTGGACGACTAATATTGCTCTGCGCGCGGTCGCTTCAAGCGAGGATATCGGAGAATATGAAAAAGGCTGTGTTCTGAACTTTTTGGATAAGACAGACGCTATTGGTAGAATCCCGATTTTAATAATGCCCGGCGGTGCAAGTCCCGGATACAACGATAAGATCAATATGAACGTACATAAGCCCTGTCTTGCACAGCATGCGCTTTTTATATGCGAGCAGAACGGGGATTGCGAGTGGCTCCGTGATAAATTTTCATGTATGACTAGTTTTGTGGATTTTTACTATGATCATTGCCGTCACGAGTCGGGCTTGTATTTTTGGCTTAACGACGTTGCTATCGGTATTGACAACGATCCGTGCGTATTTTACCGTCCCGAAAAAAGCTCCGCTACGATTTACTTGAATTGCTTGATGTATAAGGAAATTTGGGCGGTTTCGGAAATCGCGCGGCTTTTGGGTCTTGAGGACGTGGCGGCAAAGTATGCCGAGAGGGCAGAGGAGCTGAAGATATGTATCCGCGACGGTCTTTGGGACGAGAAAAACGGATTTTTCTACAGTGCGGACCTCAATCTCCGTCCGATCAACAATGATGAGAAGATGCACAACGGTTGTCCGAGAAATTATAGTTTTTTGTTGCAGAAGATCGACGTATGGTCGGGATTTATGGCTATGTGGGCAAATATTGCAACTCCCGAGCAGGCCGAAAGAATGGTCAAGGAAAATTATCTCAACGAAAAGACCTTTTATTCTGCGGGCGGTGTGCGCTCGCTGTCTAAGGCTGAAAAAATGTACCGCGTAATAAAATCGGGTAATCCGTCGTGCTGGACGGGCCCTATTTGGGGTATTGCCAACTATATGACTTTTGTCGGACTCATTAATTACGGCTATGAAAAAGAGGCTCGCGAGCTTGCCGAAAAGACCGTTTTGATGTTCGGTAAGGATATAGAAAAATACGGTAAGATGCACGAGTATTACGATCCCGACACTTGCGAGGGTGTGCATAATCTCGGCTTCCAGAGCTGGAATCTGTTGGCGGTAAATATGTACGATTACTTGTTGGAAAAGTAATTATTTCGTCACGGATTGTTAAAGGTTTTATTTGTTGCAAAGATCAAAGCCGCTAAAAAGGGCGTCGGGAGTAAACCCCCGCCCTACAAATACGAACTCGCGGTAAAACAGAACCGTAAACTTAAATTATGACAAGGGGGGCTGGGGATAATGCAAACAACATCACTTAATATTCTAAATTTATGTGTCCGTTGTTATAACCACTGTAAATATTGCCTTTTGTCTTGGGATGGAAAATGCTTGGGAATTGAATATGAACGCAGTGTGGCGTATGCACGCGGTTTTTATGATTGGATAAAAAATGCTCATAAGGACATTAACTTTACATATTATTTTGGATATTCAATGGAGCATCCTGATTTGCTAAATGCCATCAAATTTATGCAAGAGACAAATTCGCCTGGAGGTGAATTTTTGCAGTTTGATGGTATGAGAATGAGAACAAGAGAAGAATTAAATGATTTATTAGCAAGAATAAAAAAGCAAGGCATCAAGCTTATAGATTTCACATTTTATGGCACCAAGGAATATCATGATAGGTTTGCAGGAAGAAAAGGAGACTTTGAACTTATGATGAATTCTTTGGAAATAGCTTTAGAAAATGGCTTGAATGTAGAAGTTGGAATTCCAATCACAAAGAAAAATATAGCTCAAATAGATGAATTGCTAAAGCTATTTCCAGAGGATAAGATCAGAATATTTATTTTTACACCTCATTCCGGGGGGAGAGGCATCAATTTGTTGGAATCTAAAATCACCGCGGACGATTACGAAGGCTTAAGTCCGAAAGCAAAAGTATATTTTAACAGAGGTAAGAATCAAACGCCAACGGAATGGAAGGACAGTTACTTATCAGAAGTTGATAAGCGAGTATTAACCTTATCATTACTCCCAACCAACATTGAACATTTAGAGCAACAATCTTTTGAAGAAACATTAAAAGAGCTTGAAAAATTGGACGATGATTATTACAACAGTGTTCCAAATTTTCAAAGCTTATTGAAAATATATGCAGACTCTGATGACAGACGGTTATATTCGAGAAAAGATTTATACCTGTTATACAGAAAAAGGTATATTTCAGAAAACAATATAAACGTATTAGATATAACAGATGAAAGATTTTCGGGAAGCTTTAGATATTAAAATATCATCATAAGCGACCGATTAATCTAAATTTATCGCACACATGATACCCCGACAGATTTTTAGTCTGTCGGGGTGTTTTCAAAACTACAAGAATCAAGTTTTTCACTATCTTATCCTCCATTCAAAAACTCGGTTATTGAATCGCAAAGCATAGAGGCGACTTTTTGCTTATATTCGTCGGTCTCGAAAAGTGCGGCTTCGGTGGGATTTGAGAGAAATCCGCATTCGACAAGGACGGCAGGGCAGGTAGCGTTTTCAAGCAGAAAGATCGAGCTTGTGGCGGCCTTGGTTTTTCTTGTATTTTCGGGCTGGAGCGTTGATTTGTTATTGCTTTGGATAAGACTTGCAAGAGTAGACGAGTCGGGGTCGTTGGGAGAATACCAGACCTGAAGTCCCGAATATTTTGGGTTGGTGAAGGAGTTCATGTGGATGCTAATAAATATGGCATCCGGAGTTGTGTCGGCGATCGTAAGTCGGGCGGCGAGGTCAAGCTTTTTCTTTCTGCCCTTGAAATCTACGTTGCGGTCGTAAAGCAGGCGGTCGTCCTCTCTGGTCATAATAACGTTGATGCCGTTTGCTTGCAGCAGTTCACAAAGCAGCTTGGATATTTCAAGGTTAACGTCCTTTTCGACGAGTCCTGCCGCACTTGACGCTCCTCCGTCCTCTCCGCCGTGTCCCGCGTCAATCACCACGGTTTTATACTTGAGTGTGTCGGTGTTTGTGCTTATTGCGTTACTTGATTTGAGGTAGGGAAATCTAAAATCACTTAAAAAATATGCTGCGGTGCCTACAGCCAGAGCTGAAACTATGAAAAATAGCAAAAGCTTTACAGAAAATCCAAGCTTCATATTGGCTCCTTTCAAAGAAGATCCTTCGTTGAAATTCTATTTGAAAATAGGTGTTTTTATGCCATTTGCATTGGGATTTTGTGCGGAAATGCTACCAAGGTAGAGCTGTTGTATCGTGCTTTGGTGAAAAACACGAAAATTAGAATTTGGATTGAAAAATGGAGAATATCGCTTGACAATGGTGGTTAGTTATAGTATAATATTTTATAATAGGGTATTGTTTATTTTTAGAAGTTCAAAGGAAAGGGAAGAAGACAAATGAATTTTTTTGATGAGCTTGTAAACTACGACAAAGAGGTGCACGATGCCTGCTCACTCGAGCTTGCGCGTCAGCGCCACAACATTGAGCTTATTGCCTCTGAAAACATCGTATCAAAGGCAGTTCTGCTTGCTGCGGGAACTGTTTTGACCAATAAATATGCCGAGGGATTTCCCGGTAAACGCTATTACGGCGGCTGTCAGTGCGTTGACGTTGTAGAAAACATCGCGCGCGAGCGTGCAAAGAAGCTTTTCGGAGCAGAGCATGCTAACGTTCAGCCTCACAGTGGCGCGTCCGCTAATCTCGCGGTATTTTTTGCACTTTTGAACCCCGGCGACACGGTCATGGGACTTAATCTTGCCCACGGCGGTCACCTTTCCCACGGCTCGCCCGTAAACATTTCGGGTAAGTATTTCAATATCGTTCCTTACAGCGTTTCGGACGATGATGCGATGCTTGATTACGAGGCTATCAGAACGACGGCGCTCGAGTGCAAGCCCAAAATGATAATCGCGGGTGCAAGTGCTTATTCGAGAACCATCGATTTTGAAAAGATCGCTCAGATCGCAAAAGAGGTCGGTGCCTTCTTTATGGTCGATATGGCTCACATTGCAGGTCTTGTTGCCGCAGGACTTCATCCCAGTCCCGTGCCTTATGCCGACGTTGTTACCACCACGACTCACAAGACTCTCCGCGGTCCGCGCGGCGGCTTGATCCTTTGCCGCGAGGAGCTTGCAAAGCAGATAGATAAGGCAGTATTTCCCGGAACGCAGGGCGGCCCTCTTATGCATATCATTGCCGCAAAGGCAGTTGCGCTTGGTGAGGCTCTTACCCCCGAATTCAAGGAATATCAGAAGAATATCATTGAAAACGCCAAGGTTCTGTGTGACGCGCTCAAGGCAGAAGGCTTCAATATCGTATCGGGCGACACCGACAACCATCTGATGCTTATCGATCTTCGTCCCTTTGGCGTGACGGGTAAGGATATGGAGCACCGTCTTGACGAGGTAAACATCACCGTCAACAAGAACGCTATCCCTAACGACCCTGAAAAGCCCTTCGTGACCAGTGGTATCCGCGTTGGAACTCCCGCAGTGACGTCCCGTGGCTTTGGCAAGGAAGAGATGCTTCTTATCGCGAAGTGGATGAAGCTTGTAGCTACCGATTTTGAGGCTAACAAGGATCAGATCAAGGCAGAGGTTGAGGCACTCTGCAAGAAGTTCCCGATATACGAATAATAATTGATCAACATAAAGGAGAAATAAATTATGGCAAAGTTTATCAATGAACCCTCGCATACCTTTAACGAATATTTGCTTATTCCCGGATATTCGTCCAGCGAATGTATTCCCGCTAACGTTAGTCTTAAAACTCCGTTGGTAAAATACAAAAAGGGTGAAACTCCTGCAATTACAATGAATATTCCTATGGTATCGGCTATCATGCAGTCGGTATCGGGAGACAGACTCGCAGTCGCTCTTGCGACCGAGGGCGGTGTATCCTTTATTTACGGCTCTCAGTCGATTGAAGATCAGGCGGCTATGGTTAAGCGTGCAAAGACGCACAAAGCAGGCTTTGTTCGCAGTGATTCCAACGTAAGTCCTGAGTCGACC
>CAZQLJ010000110.1:0-6241 GCA_964594085.1 uncultured Clostridium sp. | reverse complement strand
GCGCTTCGAGCTCCTGCTCTATCTTCTGCGTTCCAAAGCCCGTTTTTACCAAGTGCTCGGAGCTACAGGTGGGGCATTTTGCGGGAACGGCGGTCTTGTATCCGCACCAATGGCAGAACAAAAATCCGTTATCGTAGCCGCCGCGACGGGTGTGATAATTCATCGAGATCGAGCAGTTGGGGCAGACGAGCGTCTCGCCGCAGGATTTGCATCCGACCGAGGTATTATATCCTCGGCGGTTTAAAAACAGTACCGCCTGCTCGTCGCGATCGGCTGTATTTTTCAACTCTTCCTTGAGTAGCGTGCCGATGGGTGACTGATTTCCGTCTTTATGCTCGTTTCGCATATCCCATATTTTGACCTCGGGGAGCTCGGCGCCGCCGTAGCGCTCCTTAAGCTTTACAAGAGTATACTGCCCATTCACCGCCTTGGTATAGCTCTCTATCGAAGGGGTCGCGGAGGCAAGCAGGAGCACCGCTTTATTTTTCGCACAACGCCATCTTGCGATATCTCTTGCGTGATACTTTGGCGAGGTGTCGGATTTATAGGTAGTCTCGTGCTCCTCGTCGATAATGACGAGTCCGAGATTTTTTACAGGCGAAAAGATCGCGGAGCGAGTGCCTATGACGAGGTCTGCTTCGCCGTCTCTTATTCTTACGAACGAATCATATCTCTCTCCTGCAGAAAGTCCAGAGTGGACGAGGGCGATCCTATCGCCGTAGCGAGAGTTGAAGATCTTAAGAGTCTGGGGTGTGAGCGCGATCTCGGGCAGAAGCATAATAACTCCCTTGCCCTGCGCGAGCGCTTCATCAATACCGCTTATGATAACGCTTGTCTTTCCGCTTCCCGTAACGCCGTGGAGCAATATCGCTCTCGCCTCGTTTTCGTCGAGCTTGGATTTTATTGTTTTAAGCGCCTCGGTCTGCTCGGCGTTGAGCTTGTATTCTATCTTTTCTTCGGTTTGTGAATCGTATGATTTTCTCCATACGCGCCGTTTTTCGAGTGTTATCAAGCCTTTTTTGACAAGTGCGTCGAGTTGCGCTTTGGTTACCTCAAGCTCCGTTATCAATCGGTCTGCCAATATGGGCTCGGGGCTTTTTAAAAGCTCCCCGAGTATCGCTTTTTGCTTTTCGGAGCGAATCTTTGTGCTGTCAAGCAAGCTCTTGCACTCCTCGGCATCTATTGCGAGCGCATAATAACTCTCGCTTGCCTCGGACATGGTTTTGCCCATAACGAGCTCCTTGCGTATCATACCCTTGGAAAGCAGCTTTTTCGTTGCCGCTTCTGCAACCGCCGCACCGAATTTTGCCTTTAAAGACTCAAGGCTTTTTCCTCCCGTCGCGCACAAATGGTCGTACACGAAAAGGTCTCCCGGATCAAAACCCGAAGACGCGTCGGGGCCTTTGGTGCTCACGGGATAATAAAATTCGGACATTTTTCCAAGCACACTCGACGGCATAACGCATCTTACCGCCTCGCCGAAGGTACAGAGCCACTGCTCCTTCATATATTCGCAAAGAGAAAGCATCTCGCCGTTAAGGTCGGGGCGGTCGGAGCAGACCTCGGCTATCGGCTTTGCGTCACGAAAGGACGGACAATGCAAAAGCTCTTTAACTACCGCCATCTGCTTGCGGTTGCCCCTGCCAAACGGCACGGCGACGAATCTGCCCGCGTATATCTCGCCGCGAAGCTCAAGCGGTATAAAATAGTCGTAGGTGCAATCGATGCAGTACGGATTGTCAAGCAAATACACGCTTGCGTATTCGTAGGTCTTGTTTTTCACGCGCTTTCTCCTTTCGTGTGTTTCTGCGTCTTTAAGTCCTGAAAAATATCCGTCAAAAAAGCCGTATGGCGCCGCCCGAAATCGAGCCGCGCCTACGAAATATTAAAAATCAGTTTTCCTCGGACTCGGTCTCTTCCTCGTCCTCGCCTGCGTCTTCCGCGAACATCTTCTTGAAATCGATCGGCTCCTCAACCGCTTCTTCTTCCTTGGCGGTCTCGTAAACGTAGCCCTCGGGACGACGAACGATAACGTATTCTCCGTCGTGAATTCTTCTTATCGCGGTCTTGACTGCCTTTTCGTCGCGAAGCTCCTTGTTGATGAGCGTGTTGATGGGCTTGTCGGTCTCCTTGTTGCCCGTCTGCGACTTTTCGGCATCCTCTCTCTGCTTTACGTATTCGTCGGTGACGATACGCGCGCATCTTGCGGTCGCCAAGGAAAGCTCGTAGCGGTTATACTTGCCCTTTGTTAGCTCGTTGATCGTAGGATAAAGCATATAATATCTCCATTCTGCCGCATTTGCGGCTCATATAATTTTCAAATTTGTGTGTTTTTGTACGTTACTCGTCCTCGTCCTCGTCGTCGATAACGTCGGAGTCGCCGGACAGTCTGTTTGCAACGGTCTCGGTCTGAAGTGCGGAAAGTATTACGTGATCAGAGTCGGTGATTATGACCGCGCGGGTCTTTCTGCCGCAGGTGGCGTCGATAATTCTTCCCGTGTCCTTGGCGTCCTGAATAAGTCTCTTGATAGGCGACGATTCGGGACCCGTCAGGGTGATTATTCTGTGGGCGGCAACCATATTGCCGTATCCGATGTTTATGAATTTCATATCGGTCTCCTCCCTGCTGTTATTCGATATTCTGCACTTGCTCACGGAGCTTTTCAATCTCGGTCTTGATCTCGACCACGAGATGCGCTATCTTTGAGTTTCCGCATTTTGAACCTATGGTATTCGTCTCTCGGTTCATTTCCTGGATCAGAAAATCAAGGCTTCTGCCGACGGGCTCCTCGCTTTTAAGGTAGTCGTAAAACGCGCAGAAATGTGATTTCAGGCGAACGATCTCCTCGTCTATCGCGGCGCGGTCTGCGTAGATCGCGCACTCTGTCAGAATTCTGTTTTCGTCAACAGTGACGTTATTGTCTGCCAGCACTGCCTTAAGCTTTTCTTCAAGACGTGCGCGGTAGCCGTCGATATCGTCTGCGGAAAGCTTTTCGATCTCCGTGACGGTCTCTTTGATGTGCTCCACCTTGGCGCACAGATCGGCTTCTATTCTCGCGCCCTCCGACGCTCTCGCGGCAAGGAACTTTTCTGCCGCACTTTCGAGCACGGCCTTGAGCTCAAGCCAATCCTGCTCGATATCGTCGTCGGGCTTTTTGAGCACAAAGACCTCGCGGTCACGCGCGACCTCCATAACGGTTATCTCGCCGCCAAGCGAGAAGGTCTCCTTGAGCTCCTTTAGCGCGGCAATGTATTTTTCGGCGTAGTCTACGTTGACCGTAATTTCGCTTTCTGCCGCTTCCGCAAGCTCGACGAATATTCCAACGTCAACTTTTCCGCGTGATATTCCCTTTTCCTGCAGATACGGTTTGATCCTTTGCTCCAGCGGAGAATATATGCGCGGGAGCTTGACCTGACAGTCGAAATATCTGTTGTTGACAGACTTTATCTCAACCGTGACGTCCTTGCCGCCTATCTGCGCTCTTTCTCTGCCGAAGGCAGTCATACTTTTCAGCATAGCATTCCTATCCTCCGCCACGACTTTTTTGGCGGATTTCAGAAGTATTTTTCGGAAAATAGCGAAGCTTGTCGCCTGCACGCTTCCGAAAGGCATATATATTAATTTTAATATATTTTTATCTTATTGTCAAGAGTTTTTTCAAAAAACACTTTGTTTTGCAAACAAAAAATGCACGTGCAGGGCGCTTTTGCGTCCTGCACGTAGAAAGTTTATTTTTTGTTTTTGAAAACGAAGATCTTACTGAAAATATAGTTGCAGATGATTACGATGACTGCGGCAACGACCTTTGCGCCGATTTCGGCAAGATTCCATTCTCTGCCAAGCAGGAGAACCGAGGTCATTGCAGGGATAAGCTTCGCGAGCGCCATAGCACCGAACAGGGTCACTACGAAGTCGATGAAGAAGGTCACCACTCTGCCCGCAGAAAATTTGACGAGCTGAACACCCATCGACACATTCTTGTCGGCATCGGTGAACACCCATTTGCGATTGGTGAAAAACGCAAACAAAACTGCAGCTACCCACTGTATTATCTGCGCCGCGGTATATGCCGCGACGTATTTTCCGCTGGTCGTATCCTCAACGGGTAACCCCATAGCTGCCTTCAGCGCCCAAAGAACACCGAAGTACACTACCCAGCCAACAAGAGTGGTCAGCACGCCGAAAATGAGGTACAACAATATCTCGCGGTATTTTTTACAAAGCTCTTTGATCTTTTCCATTTCAGTTTCCTATCTTGAAGGTGGTTCCCGAGCGATCATCGATAAGCGTTACGCCCTTATCCGCAAGATACTGACGGATACGGTCTGCCTCGGCAAAATTCTTTTCCTTCTTAGCCTGCTTTCTCTTTTCGATAAGCTCGACGATCTCGGCGATAAGCGGGTCGCTCATATCGTATGCCTGCTCCGCTTGCGCTTTTTGCTCCTCTTGCTTCTTTGCGGCTCTTGCCTTTTCCGCCGCTTCAAGCATGCCGATGCAAAGCACGGTATCAAAGTCTGCGAGTGCTGCGAGCTTTGTTTTACCGTTGGTCTTTGCCTTGAGCACGTCGTAGACTGCGGTGACTGCGAGAGAGGTGTTGAGATCGTTGTCCATAGCCGCGCGGAACTTTGCCTTAAGCTCTGCGAGCGCAGCCTCGTCAAGCTCTCCGTCGTTTGCATCGAGCTGGGCGATCTTTGCGACAAGCTTATTGTACGCGATCGTTGCGTTATCAAGATTTTCGTACGAGAAAACGAGCGATTTGCGGTAGTGCGACTGCAGGCAGAAGAAGCGGTAAACAAGAGGATCGTAGCCCTTGCTCTCAAGCAAGGAAACGGTCAGGAATTCACCGCTTGATTTCGACATCTTGCCCGAATTGGTATTAAGGTGATAAACGTGGAACCAATAGTTGCACCACTTGTGTCCGATGAACGCCTCGGACTGCGCTATTTCATTAGTATGGTGCGGGAACTGGTTATCTATACCGCCGCAGTGGATATCGAGATATTCACCGAGGTATTTCATACTGATTCCCGAGCACTCGATATGCCAGCCGGGGTATCCGACGCCCCAGGGAGAATCCCATTTGAGCTCCTGATCGTCGAACTTGGATTTCGTGAACCAAAGCACGAAGTCCGCCTTGTTTTTCTTATTGTCGTCCTGCTCAACGCCCTCGCGCACTCCGACCTCGAGGTCTTCTTCGTTGAAGTCGTTGAAAACGTAGTACTGCTCGAGCTTGGAGGTGTCGAAATAGACGTTTCCGCCCGCGACGTAAGCATAACCCTTGTCGAGAAGCCCCTGTACGAGCGCGACGAACTCGGCAATACATCCCGTTGCGGGCTGTACGGTGTTCGGAACCTTTATATTGAGCTTCTTGCAGTCTGCGAAAAACGCGTCGGTATAATACTGCGCGATCTGCATTACGGTCTTTTTCTCACGCTTTGCTCCCTTGAGCATTTTGTCCTCTCCCGTGTCACCGTCGCTCGACAGATGTCCGACGTCTGTGATATTCATAACGCGGTTAACGTCATATCCGACGTAGGAGAGATATTTTTCAAGCACGTCTTCCATAATGTACGTGCGGAGATTTCCTATATGCGCGTAATGATAGACGGTGGGTCCGCAGGTGTACATGCTGACCTTGCCCTCCTCGCGAGGCACAAATTCTTCTCTTTTTCTCGTAAGCGAGTTATAAAGTAACATATCTATACTCCTCTGCCGCTGAAAGCGGCATAAATAGTTGTCGGTGAATTTTGCCGAAGGCGAAATTCGTGCGTAAAAAAGTGGTTTTACTCCAAAAAGGAAGTAACTTTTACGCTGGCTCCTCTGCCGCCAACGGCGGCACAAATAGTAATCGGTGAATTTTGCCGAAGGGCTAAACGGAATTTATCCGATCAAGTCCGCCATTTCCATAAGTCTGTGGGCGCGGCTGACTATCGTTTTGCCAAAATTCTCTCTGATCTCGCGGTCGCCCGAAAGCGCCCAGGCGGTGACCTCAACGTCAAGGATGCCGCAAAATTCGCTCTCTTTTATTCCCTTTGCGACGTCGCTCCAATCGATACTGCCGTCGAAGGGGATAAGGTGCGCGTCTTTGTTTCCGTGGTTGTCGTGAATATGTAAGACCTCGATCTTGCCTTTAAGGATCTGCATCTGCTCGGACTGTGTATATCCGCTGATATTGGCGTGTCCGACGTCCCAACAAACGCCTATTCCGAGCTTTTCGGCAAGCGCGGAGACGTTCAGGGC
>CAZQLJ010000109.1:0-6288 GCA_964594085.1 uncultured Clostridium sp. | reverse complement strand
GTCGACGGGTGAGGCGATCGGATACGACGACAAGTTCTACAGAGCACTTTACAAGGCACTTCAGGCATCGGGGATGCATTTGCAGAATTACGGAACAGTATTCGCTACTATTGCGGATTGCGACAAGGCAGAGGCACTGCCTCTTATCCGCCGATTCTACAACCTTGGATTTAACATTGAGGCGACAAGCGGAACGGCGAAGTTCCTCAAGGAAAACGGCATTCGCACCCACGTTCTCAAGAAGATCTCCGACGGCTCGGAGGAAATCGGTGAGTCGATCCGCCAGGGTCATATCGCGTACGTTATCAATACAAGCGATCCTTCCTCTTCGGGAGTAACCCGCGACGGATTTGAAATTCGTAAATATGCTACCGAGAACAACGTGACGATGTTTACCTCGCTTGATACGGTAAGAGTGCTTCTTGACGTTCTTGAGGAGACCACGTTGACTATTTCGACAATAGATTCTTAATAATTAAAATGACCTCGTTCCTCGCTTTGCGTAGGCCTTCCCTTGTGAGGGAAGGTGGCTCGGCATAGCCGAGACGGATGAGTAGAAGACTAACGGCTTTAACTGTCTTTGCATATAAAAAAGACTTATGGTGTAAATCTTCGTGCTCACGCGTGATTAACGGTAAACACGGTGGTGTATTCTACTCATCCACCACGCAAGCGTGGTCCCCCTTCCCTCACAAGGGAAGGCTAAGGTGATTTGAAAGGCAGAAAATGAAACAATCGATTTTTACTATAAAGGAAAACGTAGCGCTTACGAGTAACGTTTACAAGATGCTTCTTGAAGGCGACACAAGCGCGGTGACTAATTGCGGTCAATTCGTTAATATCAAGCTTGACGGCTTGTTCTTGCGCAGACCTATTTCGGTTTGCGACTGCGAGGACGGAGTTCTGACGCTTATTTATAAGGTCGTTGGAAAGGGAACCGAGCAGATGAGCGCTATGGGCATGGGCGAGAAGCTTGACGTGCTTACAGGCCTTGGAAACGGATATGATACCGGTCTTTCGGGCGATAAGCCCTTACTACTTGGCGGCGGCGTCGGAGTGCCTCCTATGTACATGCTTTGCAAGAAGCTTATTGCCGAGGGTAAGCAGGTATCGGTCATTCTTGGATTTAACACAAAGGACGAGATCTTTTACGAGGACGAATTCCGCGCGCTTGGCGCACACGTGACGGTCACGACAGTTGACGGTTCGTACGGAGTTAAGGGATTTGTTACCGATGTGATGAAGGAGTCCGATTATTCTTACTTCTACACCTGCGGTCCCGAGCCTATGCTCAAGGCGGTCTACAGAACGAGCGTTACCGAGGGACAGTTCAGCTTCGAGGAGCGAATGGGCTGTGGTTTTGGAGCTTGTATGGGTTGCTCGTGCAAGACTATTACGGGATATAAGAGAATTTGCAAGGAAGGTCCCGTTATGAAGAAGGAGGAGATCTTATGGGAAAGCTGAGTGTGAATCTTTGTGGCATCGAGCTTGACAATCCCGTTATCCCTGCTTCGGGTACTTTTGGTTTTGGATACGAGTTTGCTGAGCTTTACGATATAAATATGCTGGGCACGTTCTCGTTCAAGGGAACGACCAAGGAGGCGAGATTCGGTAATCCCACACCTCGAATTGCCGAGACGCCTAACGGAATGATAAATGCGGTCGGACTTCAGAACCCCGGCGTTGAAAAGGTCATTTCCGGGGAGTTGCCCAAGCTTGCCAAGTGCTTTGACAAGAAGGTAATGGCTAACGTTTCGGGCTTTTCGGTTGAAGAATACGTTTACACCTGCGAAAAGCTTGATAAATGCGATCAGGTGGGTTGGATCGAGGTCAATATCAGTTGTCCTAACGTACACGGCGGCGGTATGGCGTTCGGTACTACTCCCGAGGGTGCGGCGGAGGTGACCCGCGCGGTCAAGGCGGTCACGACGAAGCCAATTATAATCAAGCTCTCGCCCAACGTTACCGATATAGTTGCGATCGCAAAGGCTTGCGAGGCGGCGGGTGCTGACGGTATCAGTCTTATCAACACCTTGCTTGGTATGAGAATAGATCTTCGCACGAAAAAGCCTGTTATCGCCAACAAAATGGGCGGTTTTTCGGGAAGTGCGATCTTTCCCGTGGCAGTAAGAATGGTTTATCAGGTGTCGCACGCGGTCAACATTCCCGTTGTTGGAATGGGCGGTGTTTCGAGCGCGGAGGACGTTATCGAGATGCTGATGGCGGGAGCGACTGCGGTCGAGATCGGCGCGGCTAATCTCGTCGATCCTTACGCTTGTAAGAATATTATTGAGGATCTCCCGAGAGTGATGGAGAAATATCGCATAGAGTCGCTCAGAGATTTGAAAATACAGTGACGTTGTTTTTGTCACATCGCAAGAGGTCAGATATGATTTACGAAATCTTTTCGCTCTGTGGAGCGTGGAGAATGGATTATTGCGAGGATAAATATGAGTCCTCGTCTCTTCCCGAATTCAAGGGCGTTGTTATAGAAAACGCTGTTCCCGGATATTGGGAGGATATGACCGAGAGCTTTATGAAGGCTCCGTTTTCCCGCCATTTGCGGATAAATCCCGAATATTGTCATCAGCAGTATCCTATCGTGGGCACTGCTCCCGATATGGCGCTTCCAAACATTGTTGGAAACTTCTTTTACAGTCGCACGTTTACCTGCGAGGGAATTTACTCCCCGTCCTGCCTACACTTCGGTGGTGTTCAGAGTGCTGTTTCTGTATGGCTCAACGGTACTTTTTTAGGCAGGCACGAGGGATACAGTGCGCCGTTTGATATTGAGATACCCGATGGGGTCTTGGTCGACGGAGAGAATACGGTTGTTTTGTCGGTTTCTAATCACAGGCTTGAGGGATTTGATAGTCAGCCCGTATCGGGAATTACGTCGCGCGCGGCGAGCGAATACAGCGGCGGTGTTACGGGAGATGTTGAACTTCGTGTATATAAGAGCGCGTTGCGTGACGTTGCGATTCTTGTTTCAGAGGATTGTAAAACGGTGGAGTGCAGAATCAAGTCGGTTGGTGAGGTTTCGGTTTCTTGGTCGGTATGCGACGGCGAGAAGGTGCTCAAGAGTGGAGAGGCGGTCGGTGACTTTTGCTTTGAGAGCGAGGGAATGGAGCTTTGGAGTCCCGAAAACCCGAAGTTATACACGCTTAAGATAGAATGCGGAGAGGCAGTGCTTGAAAGAAGCTTCGGCGTTCGCCGTTTGACGACCGACGGGCCGCATTTCCGTCTTAACGGTCAGCCCTACTATCTGCGCGGTGTATGTGAGCATTGCTATTATCCGATATCGGTGCATCCCGTTCAGGACGTTAATTTTTACCGCGAGGTTATAAGACAGTTAAAGAAGCTTGGCTTCAATTTTATACGCTTCCACACCCACATTCCTTCTGCGGAATATATGCAAGCGGCGGACGAGCTTGGAATGTTACTTCACGTTGAAAGCCCGAACAACACGAGCCTTGACGAGTGGAAGGATATAGTTACATTCTGCCGCCGTTACACCTCTGTGGTGATATATTGCTGTGGCAACGAGCTTCAGCTTTACGATGATTTTTTGGAGCATATCCATCTTTGTGCCGACGAGGTGCACGAGAGGACCGATTCGATCTTTTCGCCGATGAGCGCTTTGCGCGGTCTTGAGTATAATTTCGAGGCAGAGCCTGAGCTTATGAGCGAGGTCGTACTCGAGCCGATGAGACACAATCCGCGCCGCTTTAAGATCGCCGATGAGTTCAGCGATATGTACAGCAGCTATTCGCTTGCTCATTTCAGCTACGCTTCAACCGATGCGGACGTGAAAAAGGTGAGCGATTGGAGCTATATATACAATAACAAGCCCCGTGTGACTCACGAGATCTGTATAGACGGTACTTATACCGATCTGTCGCTTAAGGACAGATACAAGGGCACGAGAATAGGCAAGACGGATATGTTCGATTCGATCGAGCGACATCTTGCGGATAAGGGTGTTCTGGATAAGGCTCCTTTGTACTTCAGAAATTCGTGCGAATGGCAAAGACGCGTTCGCAAATATTGCTTTGAGGCGACCAGACGCTGTGAAAATATGGCGGGATACGACTTTTTAGGCCCTATTGATACACATTGGCACACGTTTGGATACGACGTGGGTATGATGAACGAGTTTTACGAGCTCAAGCCGGGCGAAACGGTCAGAAACGTGCTTATGTACAATTCGCCGACCGTACTGCTCACCGATCTTGAGCGAAAGACGAATTTCTTTGCGGGAGAGCGCTTGACTTGCGGAATATTTGCTTCGTGCTACGGCTTTGGTGAGATAAAGAACGCAAGGCTTGAGGTGAAGCTTTTTCTTGCCGATAAGGTGATCGAGCGCAGAGAGGCAAGGGTCGATATTGTCGGAGGTAAGCTGTTAAAGCTTTACGATCTTGACCTGTTGATGCCCGTTGTTGACAAGCCTGCCGAGATGAAGCTTTACGTTACGCTTGACGGCGGCGAGCTTTTCGCTGAAAATGAATGGGAGCTTTATTTGTTCCCAAGGGTCGAGGTGATCGAGCCCGAGGACTTGACGATTTCGAATGGCATGAGCGAGGAGGAGCTTATCTCCCGTCTTAAAGGCGGCGAGGACGTTGTGATATTCGGTGCGGCGCCGTTTGTAAGCCTGCCGACGTCGTTTAAGATCGCGCTTGCGGGAAGAACGTCGGGGAATCTTGCTACGGTCATTGACGATCATCCAATATTGCGCGATCTGCCGCACGATAGCTTTTGCGGCTGGCAGTTCAACTCGCTTCTTGAAAAGGGACAGGCGATCTGCTTTGAGTCTGATACAGTGCCGTTTGATCCGATCGTGGAGGTCGTTTCTACTCACAAAAACGTGATCCGTCAGGCAGCGTTGTTTGAATTTCGTGCGCTTGCGGGCAGGCTGATCGTTTGCGGATTCAATTTCAGCGAACTTGATCCTGCGGCTGCATGGCTCAAGAATGAGATCATAAAATACGCGCTTGGCAAGGAATTTTCGCCCGCGCAGACCATCGGTGAGAAAGAAATACGCGCTTTGGTCAGCGGAAAGGTCTCGGCGGGTGCAATCAACACCAATTTTGCACTCAATCTCAACGACAAGACCGCTATAAGAAAGAAAAAATAATATTTTATATACAAGGAGACAGAAATGGGAAAAGACGTAATTATTGCCTGCGATTTTGATAGCGCAGAGAAAACATTTGCATTCCTTGACAAGTTCACCGGCAAGAAGCCCTTTGTCAAGATCGGAATGGAGCTTTACTATGCGGAGGGTCCTTCGATAGTTAAGGAGATCAAAAAGAGAGGACACAAGATATTCCTCGATCTCAAGCTTCACGATATTCCCAATACGGTCAAGAAGTCTATGGCGGTTTTGTCTCGCCTTGACGTCGATATGACCAACCTTCACGCCGCAGGCACAAAGAGAATGATGGAGGCGGCTATCGAGGGCTTGACCAGACCCGACGGCACCCGTCCTATGCTTATCGCGGTCACCCAGCTTACCAGCACCGATCAGGAGAGCATGGAGAACGATCTGCTCATTCACGAGCCTATCGACAAGGTCGTTATGCACTACGCTCACAACGCTATGGAGGCAGGACTTGACGGTGTGGTTTGCTCGCCGCTTGAGGCAGGTAAGGTTCACGACACTTGTGGCAAGAGCTTCGTTACCGTTACTCCCGGTGTGCGCTTTGCTGACGGTGATATTGGAGATCAGAAGAGAGTTATGACTCCCGCAGAGGCGAAGAAGATCGGCTCTGACTACATCGTAGTCGGTCGTCCGATTACTGCGGCGACTGATCCTGTTGCGGCGTATGAGCGTTGTGTTGCAGAATTCGTTGACTAATTCTGCCAACTCAATTTCTCCGCATACTGCGTTGCTCCTCGAGCGCGGCTCGACTTACGTAAGTAAGCCTTCGCCTTGCGCTCTCCGGTGCGCCTTGTCTGCGTAAAAATTGAGCCGGCATCTGTTAGTACAAAAGATTTCCGATGCCGAAAACAAAGTTGAACTATATTTGTTGGGTTTTACACTGTAGGACGTACTACATCTCAGTAGGTTGAAATTTCGTATGCGAAATTTCAACGTCACTCCACCTTGGCTAGAACCCCCGAGGTAAAGTTTCTTTGCTTCTTTCTTTTCAAAGAAAGAAGAGAAAATCCTAGCATTTGCTAACTATACAGGAGAATAAAAATGGAAGCATATAAGAGAGAATTTATAAAGTTTTTGGAGAATGCAGGCGTTCTCAAATTTGGTGATTTCACTGCAAAGAGTGGAAG
>CAZQLJ010000108.1:0-6365 GCA_964594085.1 uncultured Clostridium sp. | reverse complement strand
ATATCACTAAAAACTATCAGGAAACGCGCGCTTACTCACACTGAAAGTGGAGATGCAATAAAAAAGAACCGATACGGAAACAAATCCATATCGGCTTTTTTACTGTCCTTTAGCGCCCGTTGCCTCTGGCAACCGTGTTTTTTTATAGGGTATTATTTTAACTCCGCCTCAACACTTTCGGCGTATCTTACCGCCTCCATAGCATCTGCGGCATACTTATCCGCGCCGATCATATTTGCGTAATCCTCGGTCAGCACCGCGCCGCCCACTATGACCTTGCATAAGGGAGCTTGCTTACGAAGCATAGCCACAGTTTTTTCCATCGAGGGAACAGTGGTTGTCATAAGTGCGCTGAGTCCAACGATTTCTGCCTTATACCGCAAAGCCGCTTCAACAACAACCTCAGGAGCGACGTCACGACCAAGATCAATGACCTTAAATCCGTAGTTTTCAAGCAACAAACAAACGATATTCTTTCCAATATCGTGAATATCACCCTTGACCGTAGCCATAATAACGGTCAACCTCTCCGAACCCTCTGCCTTGCTTACCGCAAGAGCCTCGCTGATCGGCTCAAATGCCGCCTTTGCCGCCTCTGCGCTCATCAGAAGACCGGGCAGATAAACCGTGTGCTCTTCAAATCCCTTGCCAACTACGTCAAGCGCAGGGATGATATGCTCCTTGACGATTTCAAGCGCAGGCATATCGCAAAGCATCGTGACCGTAAGCTCACGCGCTTTATCGCAACGCCCCTTTATTATGGTATCCTTCAAGGATTCTGAGCCGTTATCGGCAGAAGAAGTAACCGCCGCCGAAATCGTTTCGCTACCCGACAAACGCGCCGCGAGAGCCACGTAATCCAAGCAATTCTCGTCGAGACCGTGCAACGCGCGGAAGGAATAATAAGCCTTCATCATTTCGACAGAATAGGGATTCATTATAGCCGCAGAGAGACCGTTTTCAAGCGCGCTTGTAAAGAAAGCACCGTTGAGCATATCTCGTGTGGGAAGACCGAATGATACGTTGGAAACTCCGAGAACGGTGTTAACTCCCAATTCCTCACGAATCTTTCGCAGAGCGCCAAGAGTAACGAGAGCCGCCTTAGGCTCCGCGCTGACCGTCATAGTCAGCGTATCAAACACGATGTCATTCTTGCCGATGCCGTATTCAGCCGCAACTGCAAGAATTTTTTTTGCAATCTCAAATCTTCCGTCGACAGTATCGGGTATCCCGTTTTCATCGAGTGTAAGCGCCACAACGACTCCACCGTATTTTTTTACGAGAGGGAAGACAGCGCGCATAGATTCAGCCTTACCGTTGACCGAGTTGATCATAGCCTTGCCGTTGTATCTGCGCAAAGCCGCCTCCATAGCAATAGGATCGGCAGTGTCTATCTGCAACGGCAGATCACATATCGCCTGAAGCGCGCAAACGACCTCTTTGATCGTTTCTGGCTCATCAATTTCCGGCAGACCGACGTTAACGTCAAGAATATGAGCTCCCGCCGCCTCTTGATCCAGTCCTTCCTTGAGAATGTAATCTATATCATTGTCGCGAAGCGCCTGCTTGAAGCGTTTTTTGCCTGTCGGGTTGATGCGCTCGCCAATAAGTATCGGTGCATCAGCAAAGTTCACCGCGTGAGTGTAAGATGACACAAGGGTGTCGTTTTTATTCTGACTTATGGCAGGGATAGAAGGATTCGAACCCGCGAGAGCGCGAATATATTCGGGAGTCGTACCGCAACAGCCGCCGCAGATGCGAACGCCCTTGCCAATGAGCACCGAGACCTCTTTCGCAAACTCCTCGGGTGTAATATCATATACCGTCTTGCCGCCCTTGATCTCGGGGAGTCCCGCGTTGGGTTTTAGCAGTACGGGCACCGACGCATACTTCAACAATTCCTCAACCACAGGTGCAAGCTGACGCGGACCAAGCGAGCAGTTCGCGCCGATAGCGTCCGCGCCCATACCCTCAAGCATAGCCACCATCGCCGCGGGCGATGCGCCCGTCATAAGTCGGCAGTCCGAGCCGTATGCGTTTGAAACAAATACGGGAAGATCGCAGTTTTCCTTCGCCGCAAGCAGAGCCGCCTTGGTCTCGTAGCTGTCGTTCATCGTCTCAATAAAAATAAGATCGACTCCGTATTTGACTCCAAGCCTCACCGTCTCGGCAAAAAGGGAAACGGCATCCTCAAAATCGAAATCTCCGTATGGTTTTAAAAGCTTGCCCGAAGGACCGATATCGAGAGCGATGAATTTTTCCTTGCCGCTATCCGACGTTTCCTTCGCGATCTTTGCGTTTTCAATCGCCGCACGAATGATATCTTCAAGCTCCTTGCGAGAAAATTTCAAAAGATTTGCCCCAAACGTGTTAGTAGAGACCACGTTTGACCCCGCATTGTAATAATCACGGTGGATTTTCTGTATCACCTCGGGGTGAGAGAGATTCCAACGTTCAGGCAGCTCTCCAACCGCAAGTCCGTGAGACTGCAGGAGCGTGCCCATGCCACCGTCGAGTATAAGCAGATTGTTCTTAATAAAATCAAGTATTTTCATTTCTTTAATAAATTCCTATTATAGCGGTTACCGATTTCGTCGGTGACATGATCAGACTGTCGTTCAGCGTAAGACCGATGCGTCTGTCACAGCCAAGCATAGCAAAAATATCCTTCTGTGCTTCAAGGGGAAAATCGCCGTATCCGGCGCTGAATCTCGGACGAAGCCGTTTACCTTGTAAACCTTGCTTTCGAGCTATATCGGCGCAAAATAGTTCACACAAGGCCTCAATTCTTTCAGCACCGAGTGCCTGCAAGCAGACCGCCAGAGAGGGTGAGACCTTGCCGTAGCGCAATATCAGACGATCTATTTCGATACCCACCGTCGCACCGAAGAGAATTATTGCCTCACAACCGTCAAGATTTTTTAAAAGATTCTTGCTTTCGATCCGTACAGCACCAAACTGTACCTGCTCATCCGAGACGGACAAGCTAAGCTCACAAAAGCAGACCTTTCCGCAAAAAGCACCCCTTGCAACCTCGATAGCGCGATCTATAAGCTCCTCGGTCTCATTCGTAGACTCCTTGCAGCCCATATATCGAAGCACCTCGCGGCGATCGACCTCGGGCAGAGCAAATTCCTTATATAAAACTGCGCTCATTTTCCGATTATAGCAGAGACGTTGCTCTGTATCCTCTCGGCGACCTCGGGCTTGTTCATCGAATAAACGTGTACATTGGTGATGCCGTTAGCGTAAAGATCTATTATCTGATCGGTCGCGTAAGCGATTCCTGCTTGCTTCATCGCCTCGGGATCAGAGCCGAACTTGTCAACGAGTGCCTTGAAGCGTTGAGGCATAAACGAGCCCGACATTTTTATCGAACGCGCGACCATATTCGCGTTGGTTATAGGCATAATACCGGGGATGATCGGCACGGTAATGCCCGCCTCGCGTATCTTGTAGAGAAAATTATAGAAAAGATTGTTGTCAAAAAACATTTGTGTGGTAAGGAAATCACATCCCGCGTCAACCTTTTCCTTAAGAAACTTGATATCTTCCTTCTGATTTGCGCTTTCGGGATGTATCTCGGGGTAGCAAGCTCCGCCGATGCAAAGGTCGGCGCCGCTTTCTTTAAGCTCACGCACAAGCTCGACCGCGTGAGAGTATGCCCAAGCGCTTCTGTCGGCATCAAGCATACTTGCGGGAATATCGCCGCGAAGTGCCATAATATTCTCAATTCCTGCCGCCTTTATGCGCTCGATCATCTCGCGAACGGTATCCTTCGTTGACGAAACGCAGGTAAGATGCGCGAGAGTCGGCACACCGTATTGCGCCTTTATATTTTTCGCAATATCAAGAGTGTATTGACTCGTTCCGCCACCAGCACCGTATGTAACACTCATAAACGAGGGCTTGAGAGCCGCGATCTGCTCGGTAGCTAACTTCACACTCTCAAAAGCAGTTGTCGTTTTGGGAGGGAAGACCTCAAATGATAGATGGGGCGTGTTTTTCTCAAAAATCTTGGTCAATTTCATTATTTTTCACCTTCTTTATCGTCAGGACCGATCTTTTTCGGTTAAAACAATACTTCATCATATATTGTAGCATATTTTGTCAGCTTTTTCAACGCTTTTGCGAAAAAATAACGTTAAACAGTTTATTGAAGCAATCCAAAATATTTGATTTATAAAAATATGCACCGTCAAAGGCTTTTAACCTTTGACGGTGCATAAAATTATTGTTTGTTTTTAATGTCTTATCAGCCGTGACGCTTGTCGATCGCTCTGTGGATCACCTTCGCAATTTCAACTATCGGAATGATAAGAATTGCAAGTCCGAATGCGATACCGTATTCGGCAAGGTCGAGCTGAGCAAGCTCAAATGCTTTTGCAAGGAACGGAACCTCTATTACTACTGTGGTAAGGATAAAGGAGAGGATCGCTGCGCCCCAAAGCCAGAGATTTTGCTTCTTCATTTTGAAGATCGATCCGTGGAGGCTTCTCATGTTGAAAGCGTGACAGATCTCGCAAAGCGAGAGGGTAAGGAACGCCATGCTGGTTCCTACCTTTGCGCCGTAAAGCTCAAGCGCTTCGCCGACAAGTCCTGCGGCGTGAGGATCGCTCGCTACCAATACGTATCTACCGATAAGGTAAGATGCAAGTGTGATAAGCGTTACGATAACGCCCTGATAGAATACTGCAACGCCAAGACCGCCTGCAAATATGCCTTCCTTGGAGTCACGGGGCTTGCGCTTCATAACGTCAGCCTCGGGCTTTTCCATACCGAGAGCAAGTGCGGGGAAGCAGTCTGTAATAAGATTTATCCAGAGCAGGTGTACGGGCTGGAATATCGTAAATCCAAGAAGAGTTGCAAAGAATATCGAAAGCACCTCAGAGAGATTGGATGCGAGAAGGAACTGAATTGCCTTACGGATATTATCGTAGATCCTACGTCCTTCGCCAACTGCGGAAACGATGGTAGCAAAGTTATCGTCTGCGAGTATCATATCTGCAACGTTCTTCGTAACGTCCGTACCCGTGATACCCATTCCAACGCCGATATCGGCGTTCTTTATAGAAGGAGCGTCGTTTACACCGTCACCGGTCATAGCGGTTACCATACCTTTTTTGCGCCAAGCGTTGACGATTCTCGTCTTATGCTCGGGCTGAACGCGTGCATATACGCTGTATTTTTCAACTGCGGTCTCGAACTCTTCGTCGGAGATATCGTCAAGCTCTGCACCCGTGATCGCCTGCGAGGGATCAGTAATAATACCAAGCTGCATTGCGATCGCGATAGCAGTATCCTTGTGGTCACCCGTGATCATTATAGGACGTATACCTGCGCTTCGGCACTCGTCGATAGCGGGCTTGACCTCGGGACGAACGGGGTCGATCATACCTACAAGACCTACGAAGCAGAGGTCGTTCTCAACAGCCTCGCTTGTGTACTCGTCAGGCTCTTTGTCAAGATCCTTCTTTGCAGCCGCAAGAACGCGGAGTGCCTTGTCTGCCATAGCCTTGTTTGTGCCGAGAATGTCTGCACGGATCGCATCGGTAAGCTCTACGACCTCGCCGTTTACAAGCGCCTTTGTGCAACGCTTAAGAAGCTCGTCGGGAGCGCCCTTTGTGAACTGTACGACCACGCCGTCGGCGGTCTTGTGTACAGTCGACATCATCTTTCTTCCCGAATCAAAGGGAACCTCGCCTACGCGTACGAAGATTTTTTTCTGAACGTTCTTTGAAAGCTCAAGCTTTTCTGCGTAGTTAACGAGAGCCGCCTCGGTAGGCTCACCGACTGCGGTGTTTGCCTCTTCGTCAAATTCTGCGTCAGAGCAGAGAGACATAGCGTTTGCAAGGAGCTTTTCGTTGTCTCCGTAGTGCTCAACAACGGTCATCTTGTTCTGTGTAAGAGTACCCGTCTTGTCAGAGCAGATTATCTGTGTACATCCGAGAGTTTCAACAGCGGTAAGCTTACGAATGATAGCGTTTCTCTTAGACATATTTGTTACGCCGATAGAGAGAACGATGGTAACAACGGTAGCAAGTCCCTCGGGGATAGCCGCAACCGCAAGGGAAATAGCTATCATAAAGGAGCTTAGGATGGGTTCAAAGCCGATCGTACCCGTTCCGATATAAGCACGGACTATCTGAACTCCAAAAATAACAACGCAGATACCGATAACGAGCCACGTAAGGATTTTGGAAAGACCTGCGAGCTTGATCTGAAGAGGAGTTTTGCCTTCTTCTGCCTGTGCAAGCGCATCTGCAATCTTACCCATTTCGGTATCCATACCGGTTGCAACTATGACGGCCTTGCCGCGTCCGTAAACAACGGTAGAGCCCATATAACACATGTTCTTGCGGTCG
>CAZQLJ010000107.1:0-6449 GCA_964594085.1 uncultured Clostridium sp. | reverse complement strand
TCGCTTAATTGTCCGTCAAAGAACGGAGGAGTTCCCAAGGACGAGGCAAACCCCAAAAGTCACGTAAAGCATATAATCGCAGTAGTCAGCGGAAAGGGCGGAGTCGGCAAATCGCTCGTCACCTCAATGCTGGCGGTGAATTTGAGCCGTAAGGGATATGCGGTCGGTATTCTCGACGCCGACATTACAGGCCCCTCCATACCCAAGGCGTTCGGCTTAAAAGAGGACGTTGAGGGCGACGGAGAGGGCGCTATGCTTCCTCCTATGACCGCTACGGGGATCAAGATGATGTCGGTCAATCTTATGCTTGATGATGAGACCAGACCTGTCGTATGGCGCGGCTCTATCATTTCGTCAACCGTCCGTCAGTTCTGGAAGGACACTGCATGGGGCGACCTCGACTACCTTATCATAGATTGCCCTCCCGGTACAGGCGACGTCCCGCTTACCGTGTTCCAGAGTCTTCCGATCGACGGTTGCGTTATCGTTTCCAGCCCTCAGGAGCTTGTCTCTATGATCGTTAAGAAGGCGGCGAATATGGCTGATATGATGAACGTTTCCGTGCTCGGTCTCGTTGAGAATATGAGCTATATCAAGTGCCCCGATTGCGGCAAGGAGATCAAGGTGTTCGGTGAGAGCCATATCGAAGAGATCGCCGATGAATTTGGTTACGAGCTGCTTGCAAAGGTTCCGATCGACCCCGAGATCGCGTCTTACGTGGACAAGGGCTGGATCGAGACCATCAAATGTGACTATCTTGAAGCGGCGGCAAAGAGAATAGCCGAGAAGTGCGAAAATAAATAATTAACGCTATGGGGAAAAGACTTTTATTCGAGGTCTTTTCCCCAAAAATTATTGTTGCGGCGGCAAAATGCCGCGGCGAATCCTGTGCGAAGCAAAAATTCATAAATAATACTTGAAAAATCTGCCGATATGGTGTACAATATATGAGATATATAATTTCGAAAGGATCCTGCCGCCGAAGAGGCGCGCATAGGGAAAAATGACAGAAAAGATCATAAAAAAAGACGGGGCATTGAGCTTCCACGTTATAAATACCGATAAATTCAAAATGTCGCGTCTTTCGTTCAATTTTATTCTCCCCGCGGATAAGGAAAGGTCGCCTCTGACCCGTCTGATGCTTGCAGTGATGATGAGAGGCTGTGAGAAATATCCGTCAATAGTGAATATAAATAAAAAGCTGGACGAGCTTTACGGCGCAACTGTTACTTGGCGCGCCGTCTCTGTGGGAGAGCGACATATTTTCAGAATATCCTGCGAAATATTGAGCAATAAATATCGCATGCCCAATGATAAGACCGATATTCTTTGCGAGGTCGCAAAGATCATTCTCGAGATACTCTTCAATCCCCGATTGGATGAAAACGGACTTCTTTCCGAGCCGAATTTTGAGAGCGAGAAAAAGCTTGCTATCGATGCTATCAGAGCCAAGATAAACGACCAAAAGGCATACTCGGCAGAACAGTGCAGAAGGATAATGCTTGAGGGGATGCCCGCAGGCATATCCGCAGAGGGAAGCGTGGAGCAGATCGAAGACTTTACATTGGAGCAGGTCAGTGAAAATATTGAATATTTTTTGAATAATTCTTCACTTGAATGCTACTACATCGGCAGCGACGATGCAGAGGGTGTCGTATCCCTCGTTACAGACGCTTTTTCAAAGCTGAACAGAGGTGAGAAGAACTTTGTTGGCGGTGAAAAAGCCTTGATACGACAAGAAAATTCGCCGCTTCGTGAGGTTGCTCAAAAGATGAACGTCTCGCAGGGAAGGCTCAATATAGGATGCACCTGCGGCGTCATAATGAGCAACGAGGACTACTATGCGATGAGCCTTTTCAACGAGATATTCGGCGGCTCGTCGGTTGCGAAGCTCTTTATGAACGTAAGAGAAAAGCAGAGCCTTTGTTACTACTGTTATTCGTCGTATAATTCGGCTATCGGTACTATTATGATCGGGTGCGGCATCAAACCCGAGAATCGCGAAAAGGCTTATGCGGAAATAGAAAAGCAGCTCCTCGCAATGCAGTCGGGAGACTTTACGGACGAGGAGATCGAGACCGCGAAGCGCACAATTATTTCGGGGGCAAGACAGATATACGACAGCCCGTCGGCGCTTGAAGCGTTTGGATTTCGAAGGATACTCGCGGGAGTTGCCGAGACCTCTGAGGATCTTATAGAAAAGATCGAAAGGGTGAGCCGAGACGAGATAGTCAAGGCGGCTCAAAGGGTCAGGCTCGACACGGTCTATTTCCTTTACGGAGAAGGGGAGGAGGAGTGCGACTATGAGTGAGATAATTCGTTTTGAGTCCTCTCTTCTCGGGGAGCATTACTATAAGATCAAGCACGATAGCGGTCTTGACGTCTTCGTTTTTCCGAAGGATATGACCTCTACGTACGGTGTATTTTCGGTCAGCTTCGGAGGCAACGTAAATGAATATTTATGCAACGGAGAAAGGGTGACCATACCGCAGGGCTGTGCGCATTTCTTGGAACATAAGCTTTTTGAAAACGAGGATGGAAGCAACGCGGACGATATTTTTGCATATTTGGGTGCATATGACAATGCATATACATCTAACGAGAGAACCGCATATTTGTTCTCTGCAACCGACAAGGTAAGCGAGGCTATCTCGCAGCTTTTGTACTTTGTTACTCATCCGTATTTTACCAAGGAAACGGTCAAAAAGGAGATAGGAATTATCGCCGAGGAGATCCGCGGATGTGTTGACGACCCCTACGACCGTTGCTATATGAATATGCTTGGAGCGATGTATTTTGAAAATCCCGTGCGAAACGAGATCTGCGGCAGCGAGGAGTCGATATCGAGGATAACGCCCGAGGTGCTCTACCGTTGCTGCGAGGACTTTTACGTGCCCGAAAATATGGTGCTTGCTTTGTGCGGTAACGTTACTCCCGAATCGGTCATTGAGATCGTTGATCGAGAGATAGGCAGTGGACGCAGAGGCTTTGCTTCAACTCTCAAGAGCTTTGAAGAGCCCAAAGCGGTCAAAAGTGCGTTTGTAGAGAAGAAGATGCCCGTGGGCAAGCCGCTTTTCTGCATTGGTATTAAGGATTGTGAGATTCCCGAGTCGGCATTTGAGCGATACAAGCGCACCGAGGGAATGAACGTGCTTTTGCATATAATGTTTTCCGAGGCTGGTGAATTCTATCTTGAAATGTTGGAATCGGGCATCGTGTCGCCCGGATTTGACAGCGGCTATTCATCAAGCGCAAAAACGGCTTACGTTATGTTCTCGGGTGAGAGCGACGCTCCCGAGGTATTGCTTGAGAAGATCAAGGAGCATATTGCAAAATGCCGCCGCGAAGGGCTCGACAGGGCTGATTTTGAACGTGAAAAGAAGTGCGTATACGCATCCTACATATCTGATTTTGATTCGACCGAGGACATTGCCTTTGCGTTGACCTCGTACGCTTACGACGGTATGGATCTGTTTGAGTATCCCGATATAATCGAGTCTGTCACGTTCGAATACGTGTGTGAATTGCTTGACACGGTCTTTGACGACGAGTGCTTTACCTTGTCCGTGATAAGACCTGAAGATAAAATAAAGGAGTGATATTATGTTATTGGCAAAAAACGTAATTTCCTTTCCCGGCTTGGGAATTGGGGATTTCTCACTTGACAACGTTGCTTTTACTTTTGGCGAGAACTTTTCGGTGTACTGGTACGGTATTATCATAACCTGCGGAATTATTTTCGCGTATCTTTACGCCGTTTATCGCGGCAAATATGAGAGTGTTTGCTTTGACGACACTATTGATATCGTGATATGGACGGTAATTCTTGGAGTTGTTGGAGCGAGACTTTATTACGTTCTGACGAGTCTTGATAAGTATATTGATGAATCGTTTATGCAGACAGTGACCAATATGCTCAATCTGCGCGGGGGCGGTCTTGCGATCTACGGCGGAATCATCGGCGGTATACTCGGAATCGTTATTTCGACACGCTTCAAAAAGATCAATACGCTCAAGATATTCGATATGGCGGCGCCCGGCGTTATGATCGGTCAGCTTCTCGGTCGCTGGGGCAATTTCTTCAACGGCGAGGCATTTGGCGGAATCGTAAGCGAGAATCATCCGCTTTACTTTATGAGAATGGGATTGATCTCTAACAACACGTTCCAAGATTTCGGTACGACCGAGATGGTGTACGTTCATCCCACGTTTTTGTATGAATCGCTTTGGAATCTGACGGGCTTTATCATTATAAACGCTTTGTACAAGAAGAAAAAGTTCAACGGTCAGATTGCTTGTATGTATCTTTCGTGGTACGGATTTGGCAGAATGTTTATCGAGGGTTTGCGTACCGACAGTCTTTACCTTGGAAACACGGGAATAAGAATTTCGCAACTCGTTGGACTCATTTGCTTTATCGTTTTCGGTGCGTTGCTTGTCATTGGTCTTATCTACTCGAAGAAGTTTGACGGTGACGAGAGCAAGCTGAACGCATTTGACAAGCTTTTGGTTCCTTCGCTCGTTGAGCATCCCGTTTTTTTCGCGAAAAAGGCGACTGTAGCCGCGGGAGCAGAGCAGACGGTTGAGACTGTTGAGCCCGCGGTTGAGGATACGACGGTTGCTGACGAGGAGGATGTTTCTGACGAAGAAAATCCCGACGCAGAAGCTGAAAAGGAGACCGAAGATGGCGAAGATAATTGACGGAAAAGCTATATCCAAGCAGGTAAGAGAAGAGATCGCGGCAGAGGTCGCGGAGTATAAGGAGAGGTACGGCTCGGTGCCAGGACTTGCGGTCGTTATCGTGGGAAGTGACCCTGCTTCGCAGGTCTACGTTCGTAACAAGAAAAGAGCTTGCGAGGAGGTCGGATTTTATTCGGTCGGATACGAGCTGCCCGAGGACACCGCGCAGGAAGAGCTTATTTCTCTTATTGAAAAGCTCAATAACGACGACAAGATCCACGGAATTCTCGTTCAGCTTCCTTTACCGAAGCATCTTGACGAGACCGAGGTTTTGCTTAAGATAAGACCCGAGAAGGACGTTGACGCGTTCCACCCTTACAACGTGGGCAAGATAATGATCGGAAATCACGATCTGCTTCCTTGTACACCTGCGGGTGTTATGGTATTGCTTGAAAAGTCGGGAATTGACGTTTCGGGCAAGAAGTGCGTGGTTATAGGTCGCTCGAATATCGTGGGCAAGCCTATGGCGATGCTTTTGCTTCACGCTAACGGAACTGTGACTATATGTCATAGCAGAACGAAGGATCTTAAAGAGATCTGCCGTGAAGCCGACATTCTCGTCGCGTCTATCGGCAAACCCGAGTTCGTGCGCGGCGATATGGTCAAGGCGGGGGCTGTCGTTGTTGACGTTGGCATCAACCGTCTTGAAAGCGGCAAGCTGGTCGGTGACGTCTGCTTTTCGGAGGTTGAGCCCAAGGCAGCTTATATCACCCCCGTGCCCGGCGGCGTTGGCCCTATGACGATCACTATGCTTCTTAAAAATACTCTTACTGCGGCGAGTGTCGCGAGAGGGGAAAGATGAGAAAATCAAAATTAACGGCTTTTTTGTCAGTACTGATAATATTTGTTTGCTTTTTTACGGGCTGTTCATATATCAAATATAATGCAGTGATGTATAGCACGTCAGAAGAATGGATATTAACCTCTTTTCTTAAAGACAACAAGGTTAGAGGAGCATATTACAAAAATCCCGATTATGTTGACGGCGCTGATGATTCAGGCGACGAATATTATTATGACGAAACGTCTCCAAACTATAGGGTGTTTATTATAAACGATCAGGAAACGTATAATGCAATTTTCAAGGAAGATGCATTAACAGTAGATTTCGATAAAGAAACGGTTTATCTATATATTTTTGCGGACGTACATCCGGATAGGGAATATTATATTCATGATATTTCATTTGAGGAAGAGAAATTAAATATATATTTCAAATTGGAGCATAGCAACAAAAAAGGTGCAACTGCTCCATATCAAAGATGTCTTATCGTAAAAATGGATAAAAACAATGCATCAACCGTGGAGTTTATAAAACAAAAGTAAATTGATTCGGTGAAAAAGCTGTAAAGCCCGCGAAAGCGGGCTTTTTCTTTCTTCAAATGTACTACGACAAAATCTATGTAAAACGCTTGACATCTATGAGAAAATATAGTATAATAATATATTATCTATAACTATCGAAAAACGGTGAAAAATAATGAAAGAATACAGAATTTTGCCCGATGCGGAAATGCAAAAGCAAAATGAATATAAAGAAAAAACAAGAGAGATCAACGAGGCGTATAAAGTCGAGAACGGAACGGCAAAAAAGGCTTTCGTTCAGACCTTCGGTTGTCAGCAGAATGAGGCCGACAGCGAAAAGATCGCGGGACTGTGCTTATCTATGGGATATGAGATCTGCTGTGAGCCCGCCCTTGCCGATCTTA
>CAZQLJ010000106.1:0-6468 GCA_964594085.1 uncultured Clostridium sp. | reverse complement strand
ATACTCATTTATTTCTCTGCCCTCATCACGTAAACGTCGCCGTTGGCTCCGTCGAACTCCTGCGCTCCGAATATCTTTATTTCAAGCAGGTTTTCGCCCTCGCGCCACAAAGGACGGATCACGTAGTTACTCATATCGTAGACTGTCTTCTTTTCAAACCTATCTCTCGTGATCTCCTCACCGTTCCAGAAGATCTTGAAGTTACCCTCGACAGAGTGCTTATCAAAGAGCAACCAATCGCCGCTATCGATGCAATCAATCTTCACGCTATAGGTAGCGTTGCAGGGATAGGTGTTGTACATTCTTCTGCCGATATCAAAACCGGGACGGTAATAATGATTGGGATAAAAGATCGTGTCATGAGTTCCGATATATTCACGGAGCGCACCGCGGCGCACTCTGCCGTAGTCCTTGACCTCACCGTTTCTCTCTATCTTCATATCAAAATAGGATATAGCGGCTCTTGCGCCCTTGGGCATATAAGTAAACTGAGGATCGGTTACGTATTCGGGAATGAAAGTATCTTCCTCCTCAGGCAAATAAACCTCTCCAACGGGCGAGCAGGGCTTGTCACCAAGCAGAAGGATTACAGAACCGAATCTCTGCATCGAAAGCTCGGCAAATCCGTCCTTGACCTCAACTGCTCTCGAAATATCATTCTCGGCGTCGTAGACCCACGCTTTCGTGTCGCCAACGTTGATCTTTATTTTTGCATAATTCTCGGAATTATTATAAAGGAATATAAGCTGATCATCTCCGCACACCTTTTTGTAGGTCTGCACGCGCTCGCCACCCTCGATCTCAATTCCGCTCGGGAAGAAGGAGTCGTCGCCATCGTACAGACAGCAATCAATTCCCTCACTCTTCAGTCTCTCATAGACCTTTTCCTCGACCTCGCCCGCCTTGACGACTGCGACCTTGGAATAAGAGCACTCTCCGATGACAAGTCTGCCGTCGACAATCTCGCCATTCATAGCCGACTCCGTGTCGGACACGTCCCATCCGATATGATTCTTCATCATATATCTGACCGCGCCGCGAAGACGCGAATTGTAAAGTGCTCCATTTTCACAGGGTTTGACGGGAGAACAACCACTCTTGAAGGGCACCACCTCGGCAAATCCACCGTAAGGATAGACCAAAAGCACGTCGTTATCGCGCTCGAAATCATGGAGCAGCTTAGAAACTCTGCCAACGTAAGCGGCATAGTCGCTGTAATCGTCAAAATAGGGGTCCTGGAAGAAGAAGGACTTGCCAGCGTCGGCTCTCTGATATGCGCTGTATCCGTAATGGAATCCGTGAGGTACGATATGGTTAATACCGCAGGCGAAAAGCCAGTCGGTAGTCTTTCTTACACCGTGATAATCCATATTGTATGGGCTCAACGCAAAGCACTCGGAGAAAATAGTCTTTTTTCCCGTTTGCGCAGCTGCCGAAGAAACCATACTCGCACCGAATACTAAGGAGCAATGCTCGAGATCACCAATATTGGGCGTAATGATATCAAATCCGGGCACGTCCATTATCTTTGTCTGCTTGTAGATATTCTGTCCCGAAGCCGCCTGAGTCAAGGGATCCTCCTCACCGTTGAAATGGCCCGTCACGATCAGATTATGTTCCTCGCACCAAGCCTTCATGGGAAGCAGGAAGTTTTCCTCGAACATCGACATCATAGCCTCGGAATAATCTCTGCGAAGCTGGGCAGACTCGCCCTCGTAATCGCCGTAAAGCTTGTAGAGATTGTCCTCGAGCTTGTAGCCGTAGCGATTATAAAAATACTCGCAAAGCTCCTCGCTGTAATTTCCGCCAAGAGTCGGCTCGTCGATGAAAATACCGGGTATCTTCGTGCCGAAAAGATCGCCGACCGCCGCCGCATAGCGCTCAAGTATGCGATTTTTATACTCCTCGAAGCTGTCCTTTTTCATACAGTCGAGGTTGGTGTGATATTTACTGCTCTGGCTCGGCGCTGCATACACCACGTAAAGCTCGCAGTCCTCGCTCACCTCAGCCTCAAACATAACCTCGGGAAATGCCGTCAGCGCGCGGATGTGATCGTAGGTAAGTCCGTCCGCCATTATATCGGAATAATATGTAGACGGCCAGTCCATTCTGTACCAATGACGGCGCACAGGGCCAAAGGGCGAATTGAGCTTTTTAACCTGCTCTACTCCGTCCACCTTGGTTATAGCATACGCCGCAATTCCCTTTGTTCTGCCGATAAGACGGCGAACAACCTCGCCTGCCTTGGCGTCTATCTTCATAAATCTCAGGCATCTTCCCTCGAGCTCGGGACAGTCAATAACGACCTGACCGCCGCACTGTCCGCTGGGGTAGGAGTCCTCGTCATAAAGCCACATAGTTATGCCGCGCTTTATGCTCTCCTCGGCGATAAAGCGAACGTTGGAGTAGAAAACATCGGTTCCCCACGCCTGAGTCGTTATTCCATCGCGTAAATGAAGATAAAATGCGGGGATACCGACCTCCTGCATAATATCAAGCTGACGGACGAGCTCTGCACGGTCAACAGTATCGTTTAAAAAATAAAAGGGGGCAGGCTCAAATTCCTTAAATCTTCTTTTCATAATGTTCTCCATTCCGCCGCCAACGGCGGCACAAATAGTAATCGATGAATTTTGCCGACAAGGCAAAATTCGTGCGTGAAGCAGTTTAATTACCTATAAAGATGTCTCACCTTCACGCTGAACTCCATTACGCCGCTTTTCTCGGCACATCTGATTTGCACTTCTCTTAAAATTGTTTTTAACTTCTATTTCCCTTGCAGATATCTGCCAGAGGACACTCGGCACATTTGGGCGAACGCGCTATACATACGTCACGGCCAAACTGCACGATGCGATGACAAAAATCACTTTGCTCCTCGGGAGCGAGACACTCCGACATTATCCTCTCGACCTTGACGGGATCCTTAAGCTCCTCGGGATAAAATCCGAGTCTGCCGCAGATGCGGATGCAATGAGTGTCTGCCACCACGGCGGGCATTTTATATATGTCGCCAAGGAGCAGATTTGCAATCTTTCTACCAACTCCCGGCAGCTTCAACAGCTCGTCCATACTATCGGGCACAATCCCGCCAAAATCGTCGATAAGCATACGGCAAGAGTTTTTGAGATCAGCGGCTTTAACACGGTAAAGACCGCACGGGCGCACGATCTCCTCTATTCTTTCAATGGGAGCATCCGCAAGCGCATCTATCGTCGGAAACTCGCGAAAAAGCTCGCGGCAGACGATGTTTACTCGGGCATCGGTGCATTGCGCGGACAGTCTGCCCATTACGAGCAGCTTCCACGCGTCAGCACCGCCCCATTCAAGCGCGCAGGTCGCATCGGGGTATATTTTTTTCAATCTTTCAACCGTCTCGGCGGCTCTTTTTTTATTTTCATTCATTGGGTTTTATCCTTCTCGTTTACTAAATATAAGTATATACTTTTCTTCGCGCTTTGTCAATCACCCGCAAGAAGTTTTCTTCGCAGAAGCTCTACATCACACTCGTTTACAGTACCGTCGAGATCAATATCGGCGCAAGAATCGCAAAAATCAGTCGGATGATTTTGCGCGAGCCACCCACGAAGAATAAGAAGATCAAGCAAGGATATCTCTCCGTCGTGGTTGATATCTCCCGATATCACGCGATCCCCCAAAAGCCCGTCAAACTCAAAATTGTCATATTTTTCGGAGATACACTCGGCATCGATCGGCAAATACCAATCTCTGTGCCCTTTTCCCAATGCCGCCTTGTCGGATAATAAAAAATGCCGTCGGCTCACACTCTCCTCCGACGCAGAATCATCCCAAGTAAGATCAACATGATACCACTCTCCGTCAAGCCTCACTATATTCCAGATATGCGTAAGACTGTCGCTCGCTGCAAAATGAGACTCTATTCCGCATTCGCGCAAAACCGCCGTGTACAATAGCATATAAGCCTCGCAAGTTCCTTTACCCGTGAGCAAAAAATCATAAATGTCATCGTTTTTTAACTCATCGTCATATTCAAAATTTTCACAGATAAAATCGTGCAAAAATAACACTTTTTCGATTTCACTCTCAAAATGCTCCGAAAGCGCCGCGATCGCCCCTACCCTTTCAGTGCAGTACGTTACCGCGCTCTCATATTCCTCCCTTGTCATCGTATATTGAGGGGTCAGGGATAAAACGCAACCATTCGTTTTATATGAGTAGCGCAGATTTCTGCTGACGAAAAAAAGGTACGGATCGTCCTTGATCGCACACGAAAATATATGTAAAAGCTCGGTTGGAGCGAGCGCGAATTCCGATACGTCTATGCTTTGCTCAAAGCCGTAAAATCCCAACGATATCTTCTCTTGCACTACCCGATCGTCCTTGGCGCTTACGTTCACGGCAAACGCATACCGAAATAGCGCCAAAGAAAGCAAACACGAGATGATTTTTCTCCACGGTATGTCAAATTCAAATTTTATACCGATCACCCCCACTCGCAAGTATTACTTCCAATTATATGAGAATCGAAAAAGCAAAATTCGCAAATTCTCTTGACGAGATCGGTCAATTGTGATAAAATTTATTTAATTAAAGTAATCAAAGAAGGTTGTTCAATGAAAAAGAAAAGCACTCTTAAAAAGTTTTTGCCATACTATCGGCCGCATCTCCCTGTTATGATCAGCGACCTTTTCTGCGCGGGACTTACGACCGTGTGTGAGCTCATGCTGCCTCTTATCGTCAGAAAGATCACGGGCGCGGCGACCGAGGACATAGCCTCCCTGACTCTTGAGCTTATATTGACCTGCGGAATCGGATACCTCATTCTCCGAGTCATCGACACCGCCGCCAACTATTATATGACGACGGTCGGTCACATAATGGGAACGAAGATCGAGACCGATATGCGACACGATCTCTTCGCGCACCTGCAAAAGCTATCGTTCTCTTACTACGACAACGCGAAGATAGGAACCTTGATGTCAAGGATCACCACCGACCTTTTCGACGTCACCGAATTCGCACACCATTGCCCCGAGGAATTTTTCATCGCGGGAATAAAGATCGTTTGCTCGTTTATAATCCTCTGCACGATGAGTGTGCCGCTTACTTTGATCATTTTCTCGGTCATTCCGATAATGATCGCTGTGCTTATCTACTTCCGTTTCAAAATGAAGAAAAACTTTTCGGAATCGAGAAAGCATATCGGTGAGCTGAACTCTCAGGTCGAAGACAGCCTGCTCGGTATCAGAGTAGTCAAGTCCTTTGCAAGAGAGGAGCTTGAGCAGGATAAATTCGATAAAGGCAACGAGAAATTTCTCAAGCTCAAGACCGAGCGATACAAGATAATGGGCGGATTTACCTCGTCCACCCGTCTGTTCGACGGAATTATGTACATAGTAGTCGTGGTCGTCGGCGCGCTGTTTATGCTTTTGCCAAAGTCAAATCCCGCAAGCATTACCGCGGCAGACTACGTGGCATACCTTATGTTCGTTACAACGCTTTTGACCTCGATTAGACGCATAGTCGAATTTGCCGAGCAGTTCCAGCAAGGAATGAGTGGAATCGAGCGTTTCCAGGAAATTATGGACACCGATCCCGAAATAGTCGATGCACCTGATGCACTTAAGCTTGAAAACGTGGTCGGAAACGTCGAATTCAAGGACGTCTCCTTCCATTACGACAGCGGCGACCGAAACGTGTTGACAGCGCTCGACCTCAAGGTCAAAGCGGGCGAGAGTATCGCATTAGTCGGTCCTTCGGGAGGAGGCAAGACCACGCTCTGCTCCCTCATTCCGAGATTTTACGACGTTTCCTCGGGAAGCATCCTGATCGACGGAGTCGATATCAGATACGTCACGATCAACTCCTTAAGAGATAACGTAGGAGTAGTCGCACAGGACGTTTATCTTTTCTCGGGCAGCGTTCGCGAGAACATAGCCTACGGAAAGATAGGAGCCACCGATGAAGAGATAATCGCGGCGGCAAAGCTTGCCGGAGCTCACGACTTCATTTCTTCCCTCCCCGAAGGATATAATACCTACGTCGGCGAGCGCGGAGTCAAGCTCTCGGGAGGACAGAAGCAGCGAATCTCTATTGCCCGTCTGTTCTTGAAAAATCCCCCGATACTCATTCTTGACGAAGCGACGAGTGCGCTTGACAACGAGAGTGAAAAGCTCGTTCAGGAATCGCTCGAAAAGCTTGCTCACGGAAGAACGACCTTCACTATCGCTCACCGTCTGACAACAATTAAAAATGCCGACCGAATTCTCGTCCTTACAGAAAACGGCATCGAGGAGTCGGGCACTCACGCAGAGCTTATCTCAAAGGGCGGCATGTATAGTGAGCTTTACAGACTTTATTCGTCGGAATCCTGATATGAAAAATAATTAAAAACAAAAAGAGCCTGTCGTATAGGAACGTACTCTAAAGGACAGTTTTAAGAGTACATTACCTACCGACAGGAAAAACAGAAACCGCAGATTGATT
>CAZQLJ010000105.1:0-6615 GCA_964594085.1 uncultured Clostridium sp. | reverse complement strand
AGGCACCCTTCTTGAAAGAAGTGTGCCTCCCCCACACCCCCTCCGCCCAAGAACTTTCCAAAAAAAGAAAGGTTTTAATCGAAATATTTCTTTCGATTTCGAGTTTGATTCTTGACTCAAATGGATTATTATGATATACTTGTCGTAGCGGTGATTCGCTACGGCATTTTTTGATTTATAGGAGAGATGATATGGAGCACAGAATACTTAAGAGATATCCCCTTGGAAATCCTACGAGAAAGTGGAGACAGGATAATTTTGTTCTTTCCAATTTTTCGGCACGCGGTAACAATATGAGAAAGGCTATTTACAACTGTGCCGAGGCGGGATTTAACACGCTTGAGCTTGGTTGGGCATCTCACGAGCAGGCAGATGAGGCAGTTGCTCTTTGCGAACAGATCGGCGTTGATCTTATCTTTCAGGATTTCAGTCGCTTCGGTGGTATGCAGTGCTTTCGCGAGGAGGGTCTTGAAGACGATCTCGAGGGTGTTGTTGCAGAGCTGAGCAAATGGAAGCGAGTTGCGGGATTTTACATCTGGGACGAGCCGTTGCTTGACGATCAGCTCGAAGCTTCGCGCGCGTTGGTCGATCTTGCCGAGAAATTGGCTCCCGACCGACTTGGCTTTACGGTAGCTATACCGAGCTACAATCTTGATTACACTTGGGATAACGGGCTTTTTGCCGATTATCTTGAAAGATACGTAAATATTATTAATCCGCCTATTCTTTCGCTTGACTACTATCCCTTCGGTATTCCCGGGGATCAGGATGAGGTGGATCAGTGCGATAAGTCGCGTATGTGGTGCGACCTCGGTATTCAAAAGCTACTTTGTGATAAATATGAACTGCCGCTGTGGTTCTATTATCAAGGTCAGAATCTTCACGACGTAGATCTCTTTATTTTCCCAATGATACGCTCGATGATGTATGCGGGTGCGCTTTACGGAGCAAAGGGTCTTCAGCATTTCACCGCGGTCGGTTCGGTAATCGACGAGGACGGAAACAAGGAGAAGTTCTTTGACGAGCAGAAGGCTATTCATGAGGAGCTCAGAAATCTCGGCGAGACTCTTATGGCGCTTAGCTGTAAGAGAGTCATTCACGATGAAAGCGTGGTTCTGCGTTGTGAGATAGCCGATAAATTGGCAAACAAGCTTGAAGAAAGCGCATATCTCTCCGCGCCTTTGCCCCGTCGAATTTCTGTTTCAGAGTTTGAGGACGAATACGGAAACGGCTATATGATGATACTTAATCGTGATTATATGAAATCCGCCGACATAGAACTTTTGCTTAACGGAAATTACAGACTTTACGAGGTCAGCAAAGTTGACGGCTTACAGCACGTGGCAGCCGACTCCTCCGACAAGCTTTCTCTTAAGCTTGCTCCCGGAGATGCCGTACTCTACAGACTTCAGCCCGCAGACGAAGAAGCATTTACCATTGAATACAGACTTTCAAAATAAAATTTTAGGAAGAGGTCGAAAGGTCTCTTCCTTTTTTGTTGATTTTTGTTTATTGGCTTTGGTGAAGATTTTTACTGTTTTTCATGAGTTTTATTCTTGACACATTCTTATATTAATTGTATAATATAACTGTAAGATATCTATTATTGTGACACTTTATTGGTGAAAACAAGGAAAGGATAGTATGTTTGGCTTTAAAACTATGGGTAGTACCCACATTCCCCACTATAAAAATACTGCCGGAAAGCCTGCCGTTGTAATGCCTGACGCAAAGGAGGTCTTGTTACTTCTCTCGCAGCATATCGGAGCACCTGCAACGCCGCTTGTCAAGGTTGGCGATGAGGTTAAGGTCGGTCAAAAAATTGCCGAGGCGAACGGATATGTTTCCTCGCCCATATATGCTTCGGTTTCGGGTAAGGTTTCGAAAATCGAGGATTATCTGCGCCCCGACGGCAGAACGGTAGCGTCCATACGAATCATCAGCGACGGTCTTATGACAAGGTGCGAAATGTCTACCCCGACTGTTAACGATCTTGATGGTCTCATAGCTGCGGCGAGAGAATCGGGACTTGTTGGTCTCGGCGGCGCAGGATTTCCCCTTTCTGTCAAGCTTGAGGCACTCAAAAAGGGTGGAATTGACAAGATAATCATCAACGGCGCGGAGTGCGAGCCCTACATAACCTGCGACACCTATGCTATGCTTTACGAGTCCGAATGGATCGACAAAGGTATCGCTTTGCTTGAAAAATTTGCTCCGAGCGTTGATCAATTTATTATTGGAATCGAGAAAAACAAGCCTGCTTGCATCAAGGAAATGAAGCGAATATTTGAGGGTGATGACAAGGTCAAGGTGGTTTCTCTGCCCGACACCTATCCGCAAGGCGGAGAAAAGGTGCTGATATACAACACGACAAAGAGGATAATAAACGAGGGCAAGCTCCCTGCCGACGTGGGTGTGCTCGTTATAAACGTCACTTCCCTGACTATCCTTGCAAAATACGTCGAGTGCGGTGAGCCGCTTATATCAAGATGTGTGACCCTTGACGGCTCTGCGGTCACCGAGCCTAAAAATATAATCGCTCCTATCGGTTGCTCGATACGCGAGCTGCTCGAATTCGGTGGGGGATTGAAAAAGGACGCAGGAAAGATCCTTTACGGCGGTCCTATGATGGGAACTACTGCGGCTTCGATCGACGAGCCGATCGTCAAGACGACGGGTGCGATCACGATCCTTGATCGCAAGGATTCACTTTTATCCGAGCCTACCGCTTGTATTCACTGCGGACGTTGTATTCGTTCGTGTCCGCTTGATCTGTCTCCCGTAGCTTATTCAAAGGCGCTTGAAGCGGAAAGCCAAGAGGACAAGATCGCTATGCTTGAAAAGAACAAGATAATGCTTTGTATGGAGTGCGGTTGCTGTTCGTTCGTTTGTCCTGCAAGCCGTCCTCTCGTACAAAACAACCGAATCGCCAAGTCCGAGTACAGAGAGCATCAGGCGGCTATGGCAAAACTTAAGAAATGACGGAGGTGACGTTATGGAAAAATTAATAGTATCATCGTCTCCGCATTTGCACGGAAAAACGACTACAACGAGTATTATGAGAGACGTTCTTATCGCTCTTTCCCCTGCGGCGATCGCGGCAGTCATGCTTTTTGGCATAAAGGCTCTTATAATTATCTCTGTTTGCGTTGCGACCTCTGTTTTGTCGGAGTTTATATTCAATATAATCGCTAAAAAGAAGCAGACGGTTGGTGATCTGAGCGCGATCGTGACCGGACTTTTGCTTGCTTTAAGTCTTTCGACACGAGTCAGCATCTGGCACTGTGTTGTGGGTTCGGTCTTCGCTATAGTTGTGGTCAAATGTCTTTTTGGCGGCATTGGATGTAATTTTGCAAATCCCGCGGTCACCGCGCGCGTGATGTTATTGATCGCTTTTGGCAAGGTTGCCGGGGGCTCTGCTACAAGATTTATGTCTGTCGAGCTCACCGCGAGTGCTACTCCGCTTGCAGTCATCAAGGACGGCGAGGGGCTACTCCCCTCTCTTACCGATATGCTTATCGGTAATCGCGGCGGCGCTATCGGTGAGGTTTGTGCTATCGCGCTTATTCTTGGATTTATCTATCTTGTTATAAGACGAGTGATCACATGGGAAACTCCCGTGATATTCGTTGCGACGGTATTCGTTCTTTCTCTTATCGTTAAGCAGGATCTTAACGCGGCGCTCTATCAGGTGCTTGGCGGAGGTCTATTGCTCGGCGCGATATTTATGGCGACCGATTACGTGACTACTCCTATTACACGAAGCGGAAAGGCAGTTTTTGCGCTGGGATGCGGTGTCATTACCGTTCTCATTCGTTTCTGGGGCGATTATCCCGAGGGAGTATCGTTCGCGATCTTATTTATGAACATTCTCACTCCTTATATCGAAAAGCTTTGTCGCAACAAGCCGATAGGAGGTGTAAAAAATGAAAAATAAGCTTTTTCCCACGTTGGCGCTTGGAATCGTCTGTCTTGTTGTCGTTTTGGTTCTGGCGGCGGTCAACACGATCACTGCACCGCTGATCGAAAAAGCACAAGCGGAAAAGGTACAAAAGGCACTTGCCGAGGTAATGCCTACGGGTGCTAATTTTACATTGATCGAGGTTGACGGATTGCCCGAGGCGATTACAAAAGTTTACTCCGAGGACGGTGGTGGCTACGTATTCCAGATGAGTGTGGTCGGATACAAGCCCGGGCTCGTAATTCTTTGTGGAATTGACGCAAACGGCATTATTACCGGTGCGGAATTTGTTGAGTCAAAGGAAACTCTCTCGGCAGAGGTCGGACTCGGTAAAAACTTTATCGGGCACACGTCGGATACGGTCACACCCGAATTAGTTGCGGGTTCTACGGCGAAGAAGACCACGGGCGCGTATTACTCCGCTATTGAGGCGGCACTCGAGGCTTTTGAAATGATCACAGAAAAGGAGGATATACAATGAAAAATAACAAGCTTGCTATCCTTCTTAAAGGTATAATAACAGAAAACCCCGTTTTAATACTTGTTCTCGGAACCTGCCCGACTCTTGCCACCACGGGCAACGTTATATCGGCATTTTCTATGGGTATCGCGGCGACACTCGTGCTTATATGCTCGAATGCAGTCATTTCCTTGCTCCGCAAGGTCATTCCCGACACGGTGCGAATTCCCTGCTACATAGTTATAATTGCGGGATTTGTTACTGCGTTGCAGATGCTTTTGCAGGCATATCTTCCGTCGATATACGATATGCTTGGCGTTTATCTCGCGCTTATTGTTGTTAACTGTATTATTCTCGGCAGAGCTGAGATGTTTGCCCGTAAAAATCCCGTTCTTGATTCGGTTATGGACGGCATTGGTATGGGAATCGGCTTCCTTGTGGCGCTTTTGCTTATGGCAACCGTGCGCGAGATATTCGGGGCCGCTTCGTTTGCCGGAATCTCTATTCCCTTCATGGAATATTTCAAAATACCGATACTTACCCAAGCGCCCGGCGGCTATCTTGTCTTCGGTTTCCTTATAGCACTGATGAACAAGCTCAATCAAAAGCGCGGCGGAGTTAAGAAAAAATCGTTCTCCTGTGAGGGCTGTCCTTCGGCTACTGCTTGCTACGGCGGCTGTGAAAATGGCGTAAAGGAGGGTGAAGCAAATGTTTAAATCCCTCATTCTTATACTGATGGGCGGAGTTCTCATCAACAATTACGTTCTTCAGCAGTTCCTTGGCATCTGTCCTTTTCTGGGAGTTTCCAAAAAAGTAAATCAGGCTGTGGGAATGGGTGTTGCCGTTACATTCGTAATGCTCGTTGCAACGGCTGCGACCTGGCCTATCTACACCTATATTCTTTCCCCGAAGTACACTTATTTGCAGACTATTGTCTTTATTCTTGTTATCGCGACGCTCGTTCAGTTCGTTGAGATCGTTCTCAAGCGGTTTATTCCCTCGCTTTTCAAGGCGCTTGGAGTATATCTGCCCCTTATCACAACTAACTGTGCGGTGCTCGGTGTTGCGCTCAACAACATTACTGACGGCTTCAATTTTGTTGAGTCTATGGTCTCGTCGCTGGGCGTTGGCCTTGGATTCTTGCTTGCGATGGTGCTTTTTGCGGGAGTTCGCTCGCGTATGGAAAACATCAAGACTCTCAAGTCCTTCCAAGGCTTGCCCGTTACTCTCATCGCGGCATCGATCGTTGCGCTCTCCTTCTACGGATTCTCGGGCGTTATCGAAGGCCTTTTGGCATAAGGAGGGTGTGAAGATATGAAAATATTAATACCTGTCCTTATAGGTTTGGCAATATCCGTCGTTTGCGGAATCGTGCTGACCGTTGCATCAAGGCTATTTGCCGTTAAGGAGGATGAAAAGTTTTTAAATATCCGTGACTGTCTGCCCGGTGCTAACTGCGGTGCTTGCGGTTACAGCGGTTGTGATGGATATGCCAAGGCGCTTTCTTCGGGTGAGATCGACGTGACTAATCTTTGCGTTCCAGGTGGTGATGGGGCGGCAAAGCAGATCGCCGACGTGCTTGGGGTCGAAGCCGAGGATGTGATCGAGAAGGTCGCTTACGTTGCTTGTAACGGCAACTGCGATGCGGCGCCGAGAAAGTTTGAATATCACGGCCCGAGGAGCTGTCGAATTGCCAATATGAACTACAGCGGAGATAAATTCTGCACATTTTCCTGCCTTGGATACGGTGATTGTATTGCGGTCTGCACAAGGGACGCGATCTCTATTGAAAACGGTGTTGCAAAGGTTGATCCCGAAAAGTGTATGGGCTGTGGCGCTTGCACGCGTGTTTGTCCTAACAAGGTCATTCATATCGTCGACGCAACTTCCAAAGTCAAGGTTCTCTGCTCTAATCACGACAAGGGCGCAGTTACGAGAAAGGCTTGCACAAACGGTTGTATTGCCTGTGGCAAGTGCGAGAGAACTTGTCCTAACGGCGCTATTAAGGTCGAGCACAATCTTGCAGTTATCGATTACGAAAAGTGTACGGGCTGCGGAGAGTGCGCTAAGGCTTGTCCTGTTGGCTGTATAGTTGATAAAAAGCTTTAATAAAAAATAGAAGACCTCTTTTGGAGGTCTTCTCAGTCTGTCGAAAAAGTCACTCGAAAGGGTGGCTTTTTTGCGTAAGATATGG
>CAZQLJ010000104.1:0-6634 GCA_964594085.1 uncultured Clostridium sp. | reverse complement strand
AACGAGCTGCTCAAGCAGGGGAAGAATGTCGTTTATAGTAGAGATCTTCTTGTCAGTGATAAGAACGAGAGCGTCGTCGATGACAGCCTCCATCTTGTCGGTATCGGTGACCATGTAGGGAGAGATATAGCCGCGATCGAACTGCATACCCTCAACGACCTCGGAATAGGTCTCTGCACTCTTGGACTCCTCAATGGTGATAACGCCGTCGGCAGTAACCTTCTCCATCGCATCCGCGATAAGCTCACCGATAACCTCGTCGCCTGCGGAGATAGTACCAACGCGAGCAATGTCCTCCTTACCGTTGACCTTCTTGCAGTTCTCTGCAAGTGCCGCAACAGCCTCGTCAACAGCCTTCTTCATACCCTTGCGGATGACCATGGGGTTAGCACCCGCGGTCACGTTCTTCATTCCCTCGCGAACAAATGCCTGCGCGAGAAGAGTTGCGGTGGTAGTACCGTCACCGGCAGCGTCGTTAGTCTTGGTAGCAACCTCGCGAACGAGCTGTGCTCCCATGTTCTCTGCCTCGTCCTCAAGCTCGATCTCCTTGGCAATCGTAACACCGTCGTTGGTGATAAGGGGAGAGCCGTACTTCTTGTCAAGCACTACGTTTCTGCCCTTAGGGCCGAGAGTGATCTTGACTGTATCAGCAAGCTTGTCGATACCGCGAACAAGCGCGTTTCTTGCTTCAATTCCATAAAGAATATTCTTTGCCATTTTAAATTACCTCCAAAATAAGTAAAATTACTCAACGATCGCGAGGATGTCGTCCTCAGAAAGCACGGTGTATTCAACGCCGTCCATCTTAACGATAGTTCCCGCATACTTGCTTGCGATCACGCGCTCACCAACCTTAACGGTCATAGGAACGAGCTTGCCGTCCTCAACCTTTCCGGGACCAACCGCAACGATCTCTGCGATCTGGGGCTTTTCCTGCGCGGAAGCGGTGAGAATAATACCGGACTGAGTCTTCTCCTCAGCCTCTGCAAATTTAATTACAACTCTGTTGGATAAGGGCTTGAGTGTCATTTCAATATCCTCCTTAAAAATGCACCTTGGCATATTGATACTTGATAATTTTAGCACTCTTTCAATTCGACTGCTAATCACAAAGTATATTGTACCACAAACACGGCAAAAATCAATAGTTTCGGCATATAATTCACATATTATTAACAAAGTTTTCCTTTACAGCAAAAAGCTTTCTTCTAAAAATCGACTCCCGCGCATATATTTGTGTTGAGACAGGAAAAAGTATGTTTTTTAATGTCGAAAACGCAGAGGTATAACAATATGCTCGAATTACTGAACGATAATATAATCAGCCTGATAACACCGATATTGCTCATCATATCGGGGCTCTATTTTTCATTCAAGCTGAATTTCTTTTATATAAGACACCCCGTAAAAATCATAAGATCAATGCTCACGAGACAGAAAAAGGACGGAATTTCCCCGTTTCGCGCGGTCACTCTTGCCCTCGCAGGTACGCTCGGCGTGGGAAATATCGCAGGAGTCGCCTCCTCGATCGCGATCGGAGGATTTGGCTCGGTCTTCTGGATGTGGATAAGCGCACTCGTGGCAATGGTGCTCAAATATGCCGAAATAACTCTTGCCATCTCGCACCGCAGGACCGACTTCTCCACGGGCGAGCACCACGGTGGTGCCTCGTATTATATATATGATCATTTCGCTGGAAACGGCAAAAAAAGATTTGGCAAATTTCTCGCAATATGCTTTGCCCTGCTCTGCATCATCAATGCAATAACTATGGGTTGCGTCATTCAATCAAACGCCGTTTCAACCTCGTTTGAGGGTGTTATGAATATCAAACCGTGGGTCATCGGAGCTGTCGTTGCCCTGCTCTCTGTCATAGTGATATCGGGAAACGCGAAATGGATAAGCTCGTTTTCCGAAAAGACCGTCCCGATAATGACCGTTGGATATATTCTGCTCTCTGTCGCCGTCCTCGCCGCGCGCCGCGAGCTCATCGGCGACGCATTTGCCGCGATATTCAAGGACGCATTCAGTATCCGAAGCGCCGCGGGCGGCGCGGTGGGCTTTGGAATATCAAGAGCCCTCAAGGCAGGAACGATGAGAGGACTTATGTCCAACGAGGCGGGCTGCGGCACCGCACCCACGGCACATGCCGCCGCCGAGACCGATAGCCCTGCCAAGCAAGGCTTTTGGGGGATTTTCGAGGTCTTTGTAGACACGATCCTGCTCTGCACCCTCACCGCCCTCGTGATAATCGTCGCTACCCTTGACGGCTCACACGGCATTCTCTCCTACTCTGACAACCCGATGATGATGACGATAAAAGCCTATTCAAGCGTGCTCGGCAGCTGGTCGGAATATTTTATGGCGATCTCCGTCTTGCTTTTTGCCTTTGCAACTATCATCTGCTGGGCGCACTACGGCAAGGAAAGCATCCTCTACATAACGAAAAATCGCGCATTTACCACCGCCTACATCCTCACATATTGCCTATTTATCTTCATCGGCGCGCTGACCGCCCCAAAGCTCGCGTGGCTCGCCGCAGATCTCGCGCTCGGAATCATGACGATAATAAACCTCGCCGTCCTATTCCTTATGTCCGACGAGATAAAGCGCGAGACCGACAAATTTTTCGGGAGAAAGCATTAAATGCCTTCTCCCGTTTCTTTATATTTGTTTATATTCCAAGCGCAAGCGACGCGATAGCGAAATAAACCACAAGCGTGATGATATCCACAACAGTAGTAATAAAAGGCGACGCCATAACCGCAGGGTCAAGACCGATCTTCTTCGCTGCCATCGGGAAAATAACTCCCACCACCTTCGCGATAACCACCGCAAAGAACGCAGTCACACTGACTATCGCGGCGATCGCAATATTGTTCTGCACCGCGCCCGTAGCGAGCACCTCCTCTGCCTGCAAGCGAAAATCAATTACCATAGTCTTGATAAAGCAAACGACCGAAAGACATGCTGCGCAAAGCAAAGAAACTCTGAATTCCTTCCAAAGAACCTTAAAAAAGTTCTTCATCGAGATCTCGTCAAGCGAGAGCGCACGAATGATTGCGACTGACGACTGACTTCCCGCGTTACCGCCCGTATTCATCAGCATCGGGAAGAACGCCGCAAGTATGGCATACGTGCCGATAGCGTCCTCGTAGTGTGTAATGACCGCACTTGAAAATACCGCCGCGATCATCAATATAAGCAACCACGGAAAACGCTTTTTCCAGGTCTCAAAAACACCCGTCTTAAGATATGGCTTGTCGGTAGGCGTAATACCTGCCATGATCTCGATATCCTCGGTAGCCTCCTCGTTAATGACGTCGATAGCGTCATCGACCGTCACGATACCGACAAGTCTCATTTCCTTGTCAACGATAGGAAGCGCAAGAAGACCGTACTTCGCGATCGTGTCCGCCGCATATTCTCGGTCGTCCACAGTCGCCGCATAAATGGGATCCTCGGTCATCAGATCCTTGATAAGAGTGTCGCCCTTCGAGAAAAGCAGATCCTTAAACGACACCGTTCCCTGCAAAACCCTGCGCTCGTCGGTAACGTACGCATAGTAGACCGTTTCCTTGTCCACACCTGTCTTGCGTATATACTCGATTGCCTGTGCAACGGTCATTTCAGCACGCAGATTGACAAATTCCGCGGTCATTTCACTTCCCGCACTGCCCTCGGGGTAAGACAAATATCGATTTATCTCCTTTCGGGTCTCGGGAGTGACGTTTTTCATTATTCGGGTAACGATGTTCGCAGGCAACTCGCTGATCGTCTCGGCAGCATCGTCAAGTGCCAGCTCCTCGATGATTCGAGTGATCTCGCGGTCGGTCATCGCCTCTATGATATACTTCTGCATATCAGTGTCAAGCTCTGCAAAGACCTCCGCGGCAATATCCTTGCCTAAAAGCTTAAATACCGCAGGGATTCTCTTATTGTCAAGCTCGGAAAAGAAATCTGCAACGTCAACGGGGTTCATTTCGCCTAACTCTTTGGCAAATTTGGAAAATTGTCGGGCGTCAAGCAACTCGTTAAGCTCACCAAAACGGCTTTCCATCTCTTCTTCTCGTTGCTCTTCTGCACCCTCGAATTCTTCCTCCTCAACTTCGACCTTTTCGTCAAGGTTCTTGTCGAAATCTTCCATTTCTTTTCCTCCTTTTCTATTCGTTAGTCAAATCCAAAGCAATACGTTATTTCAGCGCAAGCCTCATTTCTGAAGCCCTACCATTGAAGCAAACGTCACACCGCAAAATATTTCTCCTGCAATGCCGGTATCTGCCCCTTCATAGTACGAAGCACCTCTGCCGCACGGTCATCACCCGCAAAATAGCGGCGCAAATAATATCCCTCGGCACGACACGCCTCGTCGTGAATAGGAAAATAATTTTCCATCAAGAAGCAACCGTATCGGATCCAACGGAAATCACCTACAAGACGGTACTCCGCGCTGATAGTGTCAACCGCAACCGAATATTTGTCCTTGATCGCAGAGATCAAGCTCTCGCGCTCGTTTTCTTTCGCGAAAACGATAGTAGAGCAGATAAGCGCGTTGCGATTATGCTCGGAGGCAGAATTGTGGCTATCGGTAGAGCCAACTACGGGATGATCGTATCCCTCTCGCCTCATCTCATAATAAAGTGCGGTCTGAAAACCGTTGTGTGCAAAATAATTTTCTCCGCCCAACACCTCAAAAGCGTCAAACGGCTTGTTTTTGTATATGAATTTCGTGTATTCCTCGGGAAGCTGCATAAGCGGACAAAGCCAATACGGGTGCGGGAAAATTCCCAATCCTCCGTTTTTCTGTATGTGCTCGTATATCCATTCAAGAACTGCGTAGCTGATTCGTTCACTCTCGTGCTCAAGCGGAACGCTCTTGGCGCGCTCCTCAATAATAGCCTTGAACTCCTCGTGCGATATGGGATCAGGTGCGTTTCCGTCAAGACTGCGCCACGCAATATCGTCCCCCGCCTTTTCTTCATTAAGATTGCCCGATACCAGCGCGTTGATACTGTATTTGCCGCCGAAATTGACGTAATGTACGTCATTAAAGGGCATGTGCACCTCTTCACCGGGGATTATCGCAATGTCGCTGATATCTCCGTAGCGTCGAATAGCCTCCAAAGAGGGATAATACCGACTGTGATCCGATATCACCGTAAAATCATACCCATAGCCACGGTAATTTGCAACCACGTTAACGGGATCATCGTGTCCGTCGGATCGACAGGTGTGCAGGTGCAGATCCCCCCTCAACGGTATGCGTCCCACCATATCCTCGTGCAGACAATAGACCGACAAAGAAACAACAAAGCGTTCCCCATCAAGAACAGTTACGTTATACTCGCCCTCACCCTCAAAATAAGAGGTTACGCGAAGGCAACCGTCCGCATCGGGAGTACAGGACAGAGTCGTTCTTCCACTGCGCTCGGGATATCTGGCAATATGAGACTGATCAACCTTATGTGCCTCAACAGTATATGTTTTCTCCACAGAGAACGCAGAATTTACACCCAAAGGCTGTATCGTAACGGTGGTCTCACGGTCTCCCAAAAACACCTTGGGATATATGTCGTAATCATAAAATTCCTGTTTCATAAAACCGTCTCCTTTGCGAAGCAATATTTCAAGATCACACGTTGTCTACTTTTATAGGATATCACTTTTTTGAGGCTTTGTCAACTGTTTTTTTCCAAGCCTACACAGAAAAAAATTCACCAAAAACAAAACGCAACGTAAACAATTTGCACAAAAACAAAAAAGGCCCGTCCAACGAGCAAAAGCTCGAGGACAAGCCATTCGGGAAGCTATCTCCAATATCCGACAAGATCGCCTATCGGGTCTACTCCCCACACAATCATCATAAGGTTTCGACCAACGAAAAACAGGACAAACAATACCGCAGTAAGCCATATAAGCCACTTTGGCATATCGAAAGCATCGGCTCTGCCGCGGAACGCCCCGACACCCACCTTAACGTCGTAAGCAACAGCCGCAAACGCAAGATAAAAGATAAACAAGTTGTATTTCAATGCGCCAATGACGTCAAGCTCGAGCAAAGCGAATATTGCCCTCGTTCCTCCGCACAAAGGACAGTAAAGATGAAAGAATCTATAACAAACGCAGTCAAATATCGGCAATTCCCAAAAAGCGATCAACACAAAGACTACAGCTACCGCCACAGCACCTGCGTTCGCAAGAAAAAATTGACGTATCAGTTTTTTTCTGCGGTCTTCCATCGTCCAACCCTCCCTTCGTATCAAAACCCATAAAAATTTGAACAAGGGGAGAGCTTCTCATCAAAGATAACTCTCCCCAAAATCATATATTCAGATTACTCTGCCTTAGCATCCTCGTCGATAAGACGAACGATAGCCATTTCAGCAGCATCGCCACGGCGAGCGCCGATCTTGAATATCTGAGTATAACCGCCCTGTCTTTCTGCATACTTAGGAGCGATCTCGCTGAACAACTTAGTAACAACGTCTTCCTTAGTGATGTATGCAAGAGCAGCTCTGCGGCTTGCAAGCGTGTTCTTCTTGCCAAGTGTAATCATTTTTTCTGCGATGGAACGAACTTCTTTAGCTGTGGTGAGAGTAGTCTCAACCTGTCCGTTCTAATGGAGCATGGTAAC
>CAZQLJ010000103.1:0-6715 GCA_964594085.1 uncultured Clostridium sp. | reverse complement strand
AGCTCAACGCATTACTTGGTGTATCAGAAGCAGATTAAATTAAGCCGCCGATCATCCGACGACTAACACAAAAAAGGAGACAAATATGAAACGAATATTATTGACAATACTTGCAGTAATGCTTTGTCTATCTGCTTTTTCGGGGTGCGACCAAAAGCCCCAAGGACTGCTCAATGACGAAATATATTATGAAACATTTATTGTGCTTGAGGTTTCTGAAAGCAATATCCTTGTTGCAGGAATTGGAGCAGGTGGAGTTGCAATAGAAACAAACCAGTGTAATGTTCCCAATTGGTTCTATCCCTCAACAAACATAAAGGTTGGTGATAGAATTACAATTTATCATAGCGGACACGTTCTTGAAACCTATCCTATCCAATTTGCAGAGATACAGAAAATGGAATATAAGGATTCTGACGGCTGTATTACTACTGTGATTCCAGATTGACTAAACAGGAGGAACTATGAAAATACTAAAAAAACTTTTACACGCTTTTGCGGTTGCATATACTCCGAGTTTGTTCTTATTTCCGTTATTCATAGATCAAACATCTGCTTGGTGGCAAACGCCGTATTGGTGGAATCTGTTGGTCTGTTTCTTAATGTCTTTTCCGTTGTATCTCGCATTTATTGAGATATGTTTTATTGTTGGTCGTCTTGCAGATGAAAAAGATCAACGGAAAGGCGAAAAGATATTAAATATTATCACTGCTATTATTGCTCTTGGTATCATACTTACAGCCATAAAAATTTCAAGTCTGATTTATGTTGCGTTTGCTCTATCCGCTGTCTTGGCTATTCTTTGGGCTGTTGGCGGTATTGTGTTCAAGCGCAAGTTTGCCATTCTTGATATTTTCAAGCAAAAGAATTTTTGGATATATGTTTTGGTTGCTTTTGTCCTTTTAGTTACTGTTTCCTTTTTCGTTGGTCGCTCTATGGACAGCAAAGGAATATTTGATAATGTTGACGGTGATATCAATGAGCCGCAGGAAATTACCGATCTTGAAAAAACAATCTCTAAACAATGGAGCGAGTTGGAGAACTTCGAGTTTATCAGAATTACCGTTGATACGATAGACAGCAAAGAACACGAAAAAAGCATTTTGAGAATCAAATATTCCTACACGGTTGACGCGAGAGTAGAAGTAAAAGACGCTTCATTTGAAATCTCCTACGAAGATTTCCTTACGTTGTATAGGGATAATGATGGCTTTGTGCTTTATAATAGCTTAGTCACAGAATCGTATGATACCATAATTACCGATATAGAGCCTGCATCTCTTGCGATTGTTCAGAAAACGATTGAATGGAATTGGCGAACATATCAAGAATAAGCATATAAGAAAACCGCCGATCATTCGACGACAACGCAGAAAGGAGTTAGTATGAAGATAATTTTAAGAATCGTAAGTGGTGCTATGCTTTTTGTCGCAATTGTTTTTTTGTCGTTTGCATTAACACATCCCGAGTTTGGAACGGTTTTCTATATCGGTAGCTGGGAAATAGGTCCAGCAATTTGGAGAGCGTTTTATCTTATATATGCCGTTGTTATGGTAGGTTTTTTCGTTGCATCGTTTTTCGTGGGTGACAAAAAGAAAGCAAAAACATAAAAGCCACCGATAATTCGACGACTACCACAAGGAAGGCGGTACCTTATCGGGTGCCGCCTTTTCCAATACAAAAATGTAAACTTATATAATTTCTCCGCAAACCTCTTGTATTTATTCCGCTTTTATGGTATAATGAATTACACAGAAAAGCCGTGCTTTCCGGGTGGTATCGTTGATACCATTTTGATACCGTTTTTTCGTAGACTCCATAGATAAAGCGGAAAATCTCGGTTAAATACCCCGAAAAACCGCGCGAAAAGGCCTAAATTCACTCAATATAATGCTAATTTAAGCGAATGGGAATAATCATATAAAAGTTAACACCCTTCACCGCAAATGTAAAAACGTTTGCTGTGATTTTTTGCTTTTTGGATTAGATTTTGTCAAAAAAACGCATAAACTTGGCAGGAGAAACAACCGTTATTTTTTTCAACCCTCTTGTATTTTCTCAACTTTTATGTTACAATAAAACTAGATACAAATTAAATTTTATGCCGCCACAGGCGGCGAAATGGAGGTTAATATGAACCGTTTACAAGACAAAGTAGCAATTATCACGGGTGGAAACTCGGGCGTTGGCGCGGCGACCGCCGTTAAATTTGCCGCAGAGGGCGCAAAGGTAGTTATTACCGGTCGCCGCGAAGCTCCCCTTCTTGAAGTTGCCGAAAAGATCCGTGCGGCAGGCGGAGAGGTACTCCCCGTTGTCAGCGACATCTCCAAGGTTGAGGACGCAAAGAGAGTTCTTGACGCAACCCTCGAGGCGTTTGGCAAGGTGGACATCCTTATCAACAACGCCGGTGTTCTTGACGAGGGTCTCAAGGCGATCGACAGCTTCACCGACGACGACATGAACCGCGTCATCGACATCAATACCAAGGGTACTATGTGCATGATGCGCGAGATCAGCGCAGAGATGGCAAAAACGGGTTACGGCTCTATCGTTAACGTAGCTTCCGTAGCGGGAGTTATGGGCTGCGGCGGCGCGGCTTACGTTGCCTCCAAGGCGGCTGTTATCGGCATTACCCGTCACACCGCGCTCCGTTTCGCTGGCACGGGCGTGCGTTGCAACGCGATCTGCCCCGGCACTATCGTGACACCCATGGTTGCGGGAATGAATCCCTCCAATATGGATATGAACATCTTCGGTCAGATGATGAAGCACAACGACCTCAAGGTTCAGCCCTGCATGCCCGAGGACGTAGCAAATATGCTTCTCTTCTTCGCTTCGGACGAATCCAGAGCTATTACGGGACAGACCATCGTTACCGACTTCGGATCTACCCTGTAAAAATTATTTTCACCATTATTGCGACAAGCGGCTTTTGCCACTTGTCGCTTTTTATTTTCAAAAAATTTGAAAAACCTCTTGACAAAAACAATACTTCGTGATATGATGTATTGCGTAAGAAGGGGTATAGCGTGAAAGTTACTTCTATCTAACGGTTACGTATGCTTTTTCTCGCGCGAATTTTGCCTTCGCAGCAAAATTTATCGATTGCTATTTGTGCCGCCGGCGGCGGAATGGAGATTTATATGGATATTCAATTAAAACGCGGCAGACTCGACGTTTGCGTATTAGCCGCTATCAAGGACGAGGATTCATACGGCTACAAGATCATAAAAGATATGAAGCCCTATACGGAAATGTCCGAATCCACCCTGTATACGATCTTAAAACGATTGGAATCGGCGAAAATGCTGACCGTCCGAACCGCAGAACACAACGGAAGATTACGAAAATATTATCATATTACAAATGCAGGTCTTGGTCGCATCGAGGAATTCAAAAACGAGTGGCGCGAGGTCATGTCGATTTACCAATTCATAACCAAGGAGGACACGGAAAATGCTTAAACAAGAATTTCTCGATAAGCTTCGCGCAGATCTCATCGGCTTGCCGAAGCAAGAGCTTGAAGAGCGTCTTGCCTTTTATAGCGAAATGATCGACGACCGCATCGAAGATGGCTTGGGCGAGGAGGATGCCGTTGCAGGCGTTGGCTCTGTGGACGAGATCTCGGCGCAGATCATATCTGACATTCCTCTTGCAAAGATCGCAAAGGAAAGGATCAAGCCGAAAAGAAGAATGAAGGCCTGGGAGATCGTGTTTTTAATACTCGGCTCACCGATATGGCTGCCGTTGGCTGTTGCCGCTTTTGTTGTGATCCTATCTATCTACGTGGTGCTCTGGTCACTTATCGTTTCCGTCTGGGCGGTCTTCGCTTCGCTTGCCGCTTCTGCCCTTGGAGTCGCGTTTGCAGGTACTACGTTTGCTATAGTCGGCAACGCTCTTGTGGGTGTTGCTATGATAGGTGCGGCTATCGTCTGCGCGGGACTTTCGATCTTTATGTTTTTCGGATGCCACGCGGCAACCAAAGGCATTATACTGCTTACCAAAAAGCTTGCTTTGGGAATTAAAAAATGTTTTGTCGGAAAGGAGAAAGCAGAATGAGTAAAGCAACAAAAATATGGCTTATTATAGCAGCTTCTCTTGTTTTGGTTGGATGTGTTATTTTTGGAGGTGTGGCGGCAATGCTGCAATGGGATTTTACAAAATTATCAACAAATAAATACGTAACGAATGAATACGAAATCAACGAAAGCTTCTCCTCTATCTCGATCGACGTCGATACTACCGACGTTAATTTCGTCCCTTCCGAAGACTCAAAAATCTCGGTCACCTGTTACGAGCAAAACAATATGAAGCACTCGGTCACGGTGAAGGACGGCACGCTCACAATAAAGGTCGTCGACACGAGAAAGTGGTATGAGCATATAGGCATCAATTTCAGCTCGCCAAGTATAACCGTTTACATTCCGAAAGGCGAATACGGTCAGCTTTTGCTAAAATCGGATACGGGTGACATTGAAATACCAAAGGAGCTCAAATTCGAAAAGATCGATATATCTACGGATACGGGTGACGTGAAAAACTACGCTTCCGCCTCTGGAGTAATTAAGATCAAGACAAGCACGGGTGACGTTTGCGTTGAAGATATATCCGCAACAGAGCTTGACATTTCCGTTTCGACGGGTGACATCGTTGCCTCTCGCGTAAAATGCGACGGCGAGATCAAGCTCGCGGTAAGCACGGGAAAAACAACCCTTACCGACGCAGTCTGCGAAAATCTCTCGTCAAGAGGAAGTACTGGCAATATGATCTTGAAGAACGTGATCGTGGGCGAAGTGCTCTCCGTTGAGAGAAGCACGGGTAACGTAAAACTTGACAGATGTGATGCCGCCCAGCTCTTTATTATGACCGACACGGGCGACGTTAAAGGCTCTCTGCTCTCGGAAAAAGTGTTTATATACAATACTGACACGGGTGACGTTGATCTTCCTCACACGACCGCGGGCGGTATATGCGAGATATACACCGACACAGGTGATATCAAAATTACTATAGATTAACCAGAAAAAGCATCACAAGCAGCCGCTTGTGATGCTTTTTCTTTGAAAACAAAAAATATTTCTTAACTCTCTCTTGAAAAAATCTGCTCTATATGTTAAAATATATCTTAATATCATAATTCGTGTTTTTGCGACACAAAATGCTCTCATTTAATATCGAAAGGAAAAACACAAATGGAACGTTTTTTTAAGCTGAAGGAGCGCGGAACAACGGTCAAGACCGAGTTCATTGCGGGAATGACCACGTTTTTCTCCATGGTCTACATACTTATGGTCAACGCAAATATGTTCTCCAATCCCTTTAACGACGGATCAAATCCCCTCGGCGTATCCTACGGCGCTATATACATTGCTACGGCTATTTCCGCGGTAGCCGGCACGATCCTCGCGGGTCTGCTTGCAAATCTGCCCTTGGCGCAGGCAAGCGGAATGGGACTTAACGCCTTTTTCGTATACACCGTTTGCCTTGGCTTCGGCTTATCATACGCAAACGCGTTGGTTCTGATACTTATCGAAGGTCTTGTTTTCATTCTTTTGACGGTAACGGGACTTCGTAAAAAAATATTTGACGCGCTTCCCTCTGCGGTGTTATCCGCGATCCCCTCGGGTATCGGTCTTTTCATCGCGTTTTTGGGTCTTCAGAACGCGGGAATAGTCGTTCCCAAGGAATCCACCTGTGTCGATCTCGGTTCCTTTAATCTCCTCAATCATAGTTGGGGCGATATTATGCCCATGATCGTGACCATCTGCACTCTCCTTGCGATAGTCATTATGTCTCACAAAAAGATGCGCGGCTCGGTGCTTATCGGTATCGTGGGCGGTATGGCGCTGTACTATCTGCTCGGTCTTACCGTTGACGGATTTTACGCGAGTCTCGACCTCAATCTTATCAGTCCGATCGAAGCGTTCAAGGAGTTTGGCACTCAGTCGTTCTTCAAGGTCTTTACCGAGGGCTTTGACTTCTCTGCCTTTATAGACAAGCACGGTACGGCTAACCTGATCCTTACTATCGTAACCACCGCACTGGCATTCTGCATGGTCGATATGTTCGATACTCTCGGTACGCTTTACGCCGCTTGCGAGCGCGCAAATCTCCTTGACGAGAATGGTGAGCCCCTCAATATGAACCGCGGTATGCTTTCCGACGCTATTGCGACCTCCGTTGGTGCAGTCTGCGGCACCTCGACCGTTACTACCTTTAGCGAGGTCAACGCAGGCGTTGCGGCAGGAGGAAGAACGGGTCTGACCTCTGTTTTCTGCGGAGTATTCTTCTTTATCGCTATGTTTTTGAGCCCCATCGCTCAGCTTGTACCGAGCTGTGCTACCGCGGCGGCGCTCATCTACGTGGGTATTCTTATGATGGCTTCGATCAGAAATATAGATTGGAACGATTTTAAGGTCTCGGTACCCGCCTTCCTTACCCTCGCGATAATGCCCTTCACGTACAACATTTCCTACGGTATCGCGTTTGGTCTTATATCCTATATAATCATCAGCGTGTTCTGCGGAGACGCAAAGAAGATAAAGGGCAGCTCCTGGGTCATAGCATTTTTGTTCATAGCAATGCTGCTTTTGACTCACTGATGGCGTTTGAATAAAAGAATTTTTTGAATAGAAACGGCAGGAACTAAACGTTCCTGCCGTCAGTCTGTCGAAAAAGTCACTCGAAAGGGTGGCTTTTTTGCGTAAGATATGGT
>CAZQLJ010000102.1:0-6850 GCA_964594085.1 uncultured Clostridium sp. | reverse complement strand
CCCGTGGTGTCGCCGCCCGTGATAACTATCTTATCACCCTTTTTCAGATCCAGCGCCTTTGAGGCGATCTTTTTTGCCGTGTAGAACAGCACGTCGGTCGACGTAAACTCCTCACACATAGCAGGGATAACACCCCATGAGAGCGCCAGTTTGCGCCACGTCGTTTCATTGGTGGTCAGACCGATGATATCGACGGGTGAACGGAAACGCGATACCATGCGCGCGGTCATTCCCGACAAGGAGCACGCAACGATAGCCTTCGCGTCGATATCGATAGCCATACCGCAGGTTGAGTGCGAGATAGCGTCGATCGAGTTTCTGATCTTGAATTCCGCACTGTAGAAGCGCTTTTTGTAGTCGATGCTGCTCTCGGTCGTCTCGGCGATCTTTGCCATTGTAGCAACTGCCTGAACGGGATATTTTCCAGCGGCAGTCTCGCCCGAGAGCATTATCGCGCTCGTGCCGTCGTAGACCGCGTTTGCAACGTCGGAGATCTCGGCTCTCGTCGGACGGGGATTCGATATCATTGACTCAAGCATCTCTGTCGCGGTGATGACTCGCTTGCCAAGCAGTCGGCACTTGGTGATAAGCTTTTTCTGTATAGTGGGAAGATGCTCAAATGGAATCTCTACTCCCATATCGCCTCTTGCCACCATTATTCCGTCACAACAATCGCATATTTCCTCGATATTGTCCACACCCGACTGATTTTCGATCTTTGCGATCAGTTCGGTATGCTCTGCATCCAGCTCCTTGAGATATTCGCGGACGTCGATAAGATCCTGCTTTCCCGAAACGAATGAGCAGGCGATATAATCCACCCCATTCTCGATGCCGAAGCGAATGTCGCTTTTATCCTGTTCGGAGAGGTATGTTTGCTTCATCACCTTGCCCGGAAAGCTCATACTCTTACGGTCAGAAAGCTCACCGCCGCAAAGCACCTTGCATTCGATATTGCTTCCGTCGATATTTTCGACCTTGAACGTAAGCAGTCCGTTATTGAGCAGGATCGTATCTCCTACGGACAGCTCGTGGGGCAGATTTGCATAGCTGACCGAAACTATATGCTCGTTTCCAACCACCTCATCCGAGGTAAACGTAAATCTATCCCCATCCGACAAGCTGATCTTGCCGTTCTCAAATGTCTTGATGCGGTATTCGGGGCCCTTGGTGTCGAGCATAATGGCTATCGGAAGATTCAATTCCGATCTGACGGTCTTGACAAGGTCGATTCGTTTTTGATGATCCTCATAAGTGCCGTGAGAGAAGTTCAATCTCGCCACGTTCATTCCTGCCTCGCAAAGCCCCTTTACGATCTCCTTGGAATCGGTAGCGGGGCCAAGAGTACATACTATTTTTGTCTTACGCATTTATATTCCCTTTCATTGCCCTCTCTGTGAGGGTTTTTTCTTTCAAATTCATTTCGGTATATTCAATTATTTTCTTTTTGCGCGTTCAATTATTCTCTCGGCAAAAGCCGCGGGAATCTTAAGATCTCCCGTACCCTTGCCCATTGACACGTGCGGTCTGTTTGCACCGTGAAAATCACTGCCTCCGCTTTCCATAAGCCCGTACTCCGCGGCTATCCTTCTTGATAGCGCAATCGTTTCCGCATCGTAGTCGGAATACAAGGTCTCGATTCCGTCAAGACCGTGTTCCTTGGCTTGCGGGAGAAATTCTCTCAGCTCTCTCTCGTCAAGATTCAAAAAAGGATGTGCAAGCACCGAGACCGCGCCTATTTTCTTGATAAATTCGATCATTTCAAAGGCAGAGGGACGCTTGGGCTCTTTATAAAAGCCTCCGTCTTTAGCAACAAGGCGCACGAATGCCTCCTTGATAGAACCGACGTATCCGTTTGCCATCAGCTCTGCCGCGATATGCGCGCGATTTATATATTTACCGCTTTTTTGCGCCTTTATTTTTTCATAGTCCACAACGTAGCCCGCGCGCGCAAGCGCCTCTACAAGCTCAACGTTGCTCTGCTCCTTCCGCAGACAAACGTCCTCCATCAGCGCACTTATCTCGCCGAAACACTCGGAACGAACTCCAAGCGCAAGGATATGCAGCTCCTTATCCTTATAATCCGTTGAAAATTCAACACCCGCCACGGCAGTAACGCTTCTTCCCTTTGCCGCCTCTATAAACTCGGGCAGTCCGCCGACTCCGTTGTGATCGCAGAGCGCGATCGCAGAAAGTCCTATTCTCTCCGCCTCATCGATAAGCTCGGTTGGGGTGTAGCTTCCGTCCGAATGGGTCGAGTGGGTGTGCAGGTCGCAAAAACGACCTCTGCCCTCGGGTACACTATTTATTTTTTTGTTCTCGGTATCTTTCATCGGAAATCTCCTGTAAGCTTGAACTTCATCCTCGCAAAAGCTTCGCGAGTTCTTCCATTCTGATGATCTTTTCGATCAAGCCTCTTTCGGTGTAGAAATAATGGTTTGATGCCTCGTAGCCTATTCTCGCATCAAGGCGCATAAGCTCGAGCAGCTCTGCCGCCGTTTGCTTTTCCCCGTCTATGCAAAGGAGCATAAGCTCCTTATCATCCTCTCTTTTCGCCTTTGCAAACTTGGTTTGCAAAAGGTCGGTCTTAAAATGAAGTCTCGACGCTATCGCGAGACGCAAAAGCTCGTCGGTCTGCTCGTTCTTTTCGGCATCTCGGAGAATATCTATGCCCTCCTGCCAAAGATCCAGCAGCTTTTCCATCTGCGAGACGTATATTTCATAGGGGTACGGCGTTATCCAAGACTCATAGTCGTCAAAGGAATAACAAACCATACAAGAGCTGTTTTCATCGGGTGTAAGATCCCACATATTCGCGCTTGCGAGCGTTTTGGGCGACATATAAAGTGCTCTGACGCTGAAGGGGTACTCTCTGAATGCCTCACAGATCTTTTTTATGCCCTTATGGACGATCTCGGCATTTTCACCGTACTTTTTCTCATACCATTTATCTAAATCGAAGCCCTTTTTGTATTCTCCCGCAAGCTCTACCGAGGGGGACGGATATCCGCCCTGCGTCCAGGTGAGGAAGTAGTCCTCCACACCGATCGCGGAGAGATTTTCAAGGTGCTCGCAGACAAGATCGAACGCGGGAATATAGGGCACTGCCGAGCACTCCCAGCTATTGCTTGCCTGTATCTTGGCATAGACCTTGTGTCCCGTCTCTCTTGCCTTTGTCATCATTTTTTTCGAGGTCTCGCTCGGGCCCGGGTTCGAGATCGAATAGTCGATGATTCGGCTCTTGACTCCACCCTTTTCGATATCGAGGTCGTATTCACTGACGCACAAGACCGAAATCTCGGGGTCAAGCATATCGATCCCGTGGAATATCTGCTCGTCGCTCCAGCCCATATAGGACGACCAGCCCCAGAGATTTGCGATCAGCTCGCCCTCGCATCCGCTGTCCTTCATCGCCTTAAACATAATATTGTTGACGGTAGCGGCGCTGATCTCGGGGGAAATATTTTTACAGGTCGGGCATTCGGTGTCGGGCAGGAAGTTGCAATGCGTGGGGTTTTCGCTCATAGTTATCGTAAAGATACCCCCTAGCTCGCGGGCGTTCGCGCAGAGGTCACGAACCGCCTCGTAAAGATAGTCGCGCACCTCCTGCTTTTCCATACAAAGCGTTCTCATTCCCTTCCAGCCGATAAGATCCTCGTATTTCGGGTCTGCCTCGGCGGGCAGAGCGCGGGGCTCGTTCATATATAAGTAGACCTTGATTCCGTATTTTTTGCATCGCGCGATGATCTTGTTAAGATTTTCTCGGCGAAGCTTATAGTCCTTCGACAAGGCGGGAGCAAAGGGATAGGGCGAGAGCGACGACAAAACGCCGTGCAACCAGATGCCGTTAACTCCCGATTCTCTGTATTTTTCAAGTAAAGTCTCGGGCAAGGTGTCGGCGCAGTCGCTGACGAAAACATCTCCGCAGGGTGAAAGATAGCCGTGGACTATGCGCTTTCCTTGTGCCTCGGTGATCTTCTCCGCAGAGCTCGGTGTGTCCGCGAAGAAATCAAAGGGGCGAGCGCTATTTTCGGTTTTGTAAGAGGCGATAATGCTCGCAAGAGAGTTTGTAACGGCGATCTGCTCATCGGTCAAGGGTGCATAGCGAACCGCCTCGCACTCGGGCTTGAAGTTTCCGAGCTTGGTTGAAAGAAAATCGTCCTTTTCGAGCACGAAATCGAGCTTACTCTCATCAAAGCCGAGCAACTGCTCGAGCTGACCGTAGGGCAACAGATACCAGTTGTTTCTGATCACGGTTATGTATCCGCGCGACTCGAAATCTGCACTGTAATCTATATATTCAAGACCGAGTCTTTTTGCCTCGGCATCGATTGTTTCGGCATCACATCCAAGCACCGCCGCTATTCTCTCGGTGCGGACGTAGCCGTAATTTCTGAATATGACGGTCTGCCAAGAGGTAGGAGGATCGTATCTTGGCAGCTTTACTTGCTTTATTGCGGGTAGCATATAGGGTCTCCTTTGGGAATATGCGTAAAAATTTTACTTTTGTTATTTCGGTAGATATCTATAGACTGTAAAGTTTGCGGGCTTTACTCCGGGTCTGTGAATGACGTCTCGGCAACGTATCGTCCAATTTTCTCTACCGTCAATTGCGTCTCTGTAAATGTCGTTGCAGTAATAAAGATCTACCCGAGATTTGCAGCTTTTCTCTATCACGCTAACAAATTCGGTCATAACCGTTCGATTAAAGGGGTTAAAAAGATAAACGGCGCTGACTTCGCTTAATATTTCCGAGGCTTCGAGCACGTTAATACAATGCACTTCGATGTTTTTGCATTTTTTCGTGCGTTTTTTTGCTGTAGCGGCAACGTCCTCGTCAAGCTCGATACCGATCAGCCTTCCTCGGTGTCCTCTTGAATAAAGATAGGTCAGTACCCTGCCCTCGCCGCAGCCGATGTCGGCAAGAACCTCGCCCTTAGCTAAGGGACAGGACTTGAATATCTTGTCCAGACAACGATAGTCGGTGCTTTGACTTGGATGAGCACCCATTTCTTTGTATTTTGACGGGATCGTCTTGTTGATCGATCTGCCTCCGTATCGACAGTCCTCAAACCAAGCGCGCAAACGGTAAAATCTGCTTCTGAAAAAGATATAGGCCTTTTTAAAGAGCATTTTTATCTGACCGTGCTTTATAAGATCCCAAGCTTTTTTGATCTTTGAGCTCATAACGTTAAATCTCGCAGATTTCTGTATTCCAATTTGTTTTTATTCCAATATATTCGACGTTATATAGTCAACGCCCCAATGCGCCAGCTCTTCTGCGCGGCTCTTGTCGTCGACTGTCCAGCAGTTTACCTTCAAACCTCTGCTGTACAACAGATCGATAACGTTCTTGTTAAGCGCTTTATGGTGAACGTCTACGTCGATTTTGTCGTCTATCAGTCTCCTGATAATTTTCTCGGTGATTTCTGAAAAAAGAAACTGTGCCGACTGATTCGGCAGTATCTCTCTTACTTTTATAAGGTTATCGTAATCAAAGGATATAAAAGTGACGCGGTCAAGATATTTATAGCTCTTGATGATCTCGATAAGATTGGCTATCTCGTCTTTTGTGAAGTGAGATTTTAATTCCAATACACAATGCTTATTATATTTTTTGCAAATTCCGATATAGTTTTCGGGGGTGGGCAGGCGCAGGTCTTCTCTGCCCTTGCCGCCGTCCTTGTCGAACAGGACTACGTCCTGCAGATCTGCCAAATTCGTGCTTTCCACTTCAACATCTACGCCCGCAACGCGTTTGAGATCGTTATCGTGGATCACGACGAGCTTGCCGTCTGCCGTTTTGTGAACGTCGGTCTCGATGCCGTAATATGAGCGATTTCCTGCCGCCACGAAAGCCGCGTTCGTGTTCTCGGTTTCCAATCCCGAAAGCCCTCTGTGCGCGATAACGAGGGTTTTATTTTTTTCGAATTTTATTGTGTCCATTATGGGCTCCTTTTTCACCGCTTAACACTTTAACTGCTGCAATATGATTTTTGGCGTGCTTGAAATTGTGAAATGGCAGACTAAAATTTAAGCTTACCCGCCATAAATTTGTCTATATCATTGACTGCATCCTCTATTGTTTGGGGATGCCAATGCGTACGGCATTTAACCAATCGCTTTCTAAACCAAGTTCGTTTTTCATATCCGACAGAAAAAACGAATTCAAAGCCGTGTGGATCGAGAGTATCCTCATCAGCATAGAGCCAGAAGTTGCCTGATTGAGACTCTCCGCAAATAATCGGAACGTTCCACTCGAAGCCAGCATCTAATGCGAGAGAATTAGTTAAAAGCAAATTATGCCTATCCTTTACCCTTTCATAAATAAGTTCTATATCATTCATAAAGTTAACCTCATATTATTTCCTTGTTAGACACACGACACTTTCGGTGTGGGTTGTAGGGTAAACGGTATATTTATAGTCCCTCGGCTTCGCAACGAATGCGATAAAACTGCTTTACCCACTCGGGTAATTTTTCAACGTCATCTTTGATTTTTATCAGCGTTCTTTTGCCAACTCTTCTATCCAAATATGCGAGAACGCGCAAAATATAATTATCAGAGTTAAGGGATGACGTAATATCGGTTTTAAGGTAGATTGTCAAAGAATTTATGAAATCCCCTTCGCACAATTTACATTCAGGCATCCACTTCTCTTTTTCTAAATTATCGTACGGAATATCCTTTCCTTCGAGAAAAAGCTCGGACACGTCACATTCCTGCTCGTACATCTGCGACCACGAAAACGCAACAATTTCTTTTTTGCAATAATTGATGGTAGCTCTGCCGTAGGCATTATGAACCTCGTGGTAGCTTGTATAGAAGTAAGATATTTTGCCTTTGAGG